>CANPWE010000018.1 GCA_947581895.1 uncultured Clostridia bacterium
ATCCGACCCTCGCACTCAGGAATTATTACTCTCTGTGCGCTGTTGGGAAACATTTTCAAAATAATATATGTCAACAGCCATACTTATCTTGGATTTTTTGACTGCCTCCTGCAAAAGCATTACAGAACTATTGAATTTGACGGCCTATTGCAAAAGTACAAAACACCAAACAAATTAAACATTATTTTTTCCATCACATCTTGCACATTTTCTAAATATATTATAATATAATACAGTAATTATAAAAGACATAAAAAAACATCAAAATACACTAGAAAGGAGATTCACAAAACCCAACAACAGCGCCAGGACAAATATTTTTTATTTGTTGACGAGGATAGAATTTATCGAAACTTTCGGCGGATAATTCTATGGCACCACTTACTGTCAAAAAATAGCATACAAAAATTAATAGAAATATTAAAACAAAATTGCTATTACGTAAGTTTTTCAATCATGCCTTTTATAATTAATAAATTTTTAATTTTAGGAGGACATTTTATGTGTGGAATTATAGGTTACATTGGACCAAAAAAAGCAAGCAATATACTAATAGATGGGCTACTAGCCTTAGAATACAGAGGCTATGACTCAGCAGGTATTGCTACCATAGAAAACAATGAAATAAAAATCATGAAAGACAAAGGCAGAGTAAAAAATATCTTAAATTTAGAAGGATATAATGAATTACAAGGAACATATGGTATAGCTCACACGAGATGGGCAACACATGGTAAACCATCAAAAGAAAACTCTCATCCACATTTTGATAATAGTAATACATTTGCTGTTGTTCATAATGGTATTATTGAAAATTATACTGAATTAAGAAATTTCTTAATTGAAAAAGACTATACTTTTTATTCACAAACAGATACAGAAGTTATTCCAAATTTAATACATTATTATTATTCAAACCCAAATATAGATTCAAATGGAGAAAATCCAGATTCTTCTTATGATATTGTTTTAGATAATAATGATTCTACTAAAGTAAATAATACATCAAGAATATTAGTAGCAATTACCCAAGCTACAAAAAATTTGAAAGGAAGTTATGCAATAGAAGTAATTTCTCCTCTTATTCCAGATACAATTATTGTTTCTAGAAAAGATAGTCCTCTTGTTATTGGTACATCAAATGGTGAAAACTTTATTGCTTCAGATATACCAGCATTATTAACATATACAAGAGATTTCTATTTATTAGATGATAATGAATTTGCTGTTATAACTAAAAATTCAATTGAATTTTATAATGAAAAACTAGAAAATCATAAAAAAGAAATTAAAAATATTGAATGGGATGCATCTGCTGCTGAGAAAAATGGCTTTGAAGATTTTATGTTAAAGGAAATTTTCGAACAACCTAATTCAATTAGAGAAACAATTGGTTCAAGATTAAAATTAAATGAAAAATGTAATTTTGATGACTTAGAAATTTCATCAGAATATTTAAAAAATATAAATAAAATATTTATAGTCGCATGTGGTACTGCAATGCATGCTGGATTAGTAGGAAAAAATTTATTTGAAAAATTATGTAAGATTCCTACAGAAGTAGATATTGCTTCAGAATTCAGATATAGAGACCCTATTATAGATGAAAAAACTTTATGTATTTATGTAAGTCAATCTGGTGAAACTGCAGATACAATTGCTGCTTTAAAATTAGCTAAATCAAAAGGAGCTAAAACTTTGGCAATCTCAAATGTTATAGGAAGCTCTATTACAAGAGAGGCAGATTATACAATATACACACATGCAGGACCTGAAATTGCAGTTGCTTCTACTAAAGCATATACTTCACAAGTTACATTATTTAGTATTTTAGCAATACATTTTGCTGAATTATTAGGATATGATAAAGGTGATATAACTATAAATTCAAATGGTGAAACTATAACTTTAGAGGATTTCAAAAAAGATATTTTAGATTTACCAAAAAAGGTATCTATTATATTAGAAGATACTTCTTTAATAAAAAAATTTGCTGATGAAGCATATAATGAAAAAGATATGTTTTTCTTAGGTAGAGGAATTGATCAAACAGTTGCATTAGAGGGTTCTTTAAAATTAAAGGAAATAACATATATTCATTCAGATGCATATGCCTCAGGTGAATTAAAACATGGACCTATTGCATTAATTGAAAATGGAATACATGTTATAAGTATTCTTACTGATGAATCATTATTAAAAAAATCTATTAGTAATATTCAAGAAGTAATTACAAGAGGTGCTAAAACAATGATTGTAACAAATCAAAATTTAGAAAATAATAATTTTGATTTTGTAATAAACATACCAGAAACTAGCCCACTTATTTCCCCTATTTTATCAGTTATTCCTTTACAACTTTTAGCATATTATATTTCAAAAAATAAGGGATTAGATGTAGATAAACCTAGAAATTTAGCAAAATCTGTTACAGTTGAGTAAAATATATATTTTTATTTTGGATGGAAATTATTTTTTAATAATCTTCATCCAAAATTTTATTTTTTTATTTATAGAAATTATGTATATTTAAAAAATTTTTTTCATTAAATTATTATCTTAAGAATAATCAAAAACACTACACCAGGAACCCCTAGTATTCCTGCAAAAAATGCAGTTCCAACATTTAAACCTATATGAAAATTGAAAGAAATTCCAACTATATTAACTATGTATATTAAAACTCCTCCTAAAATAGAATTTATTAATAATTTTATTATTTTTCTTAGTGGTAAATAAAATATTTTTCCAACTATAAATAGTACTATAAAACAAGCCAAATAAATTATAATAGAATTCATATCCATTTTTACTTCACCCTATCTATATGTAAAATTGGAAAGCTTTTCCAATTTATTATATTGTTATATAACCTTTTTATTTTTTAAAGAAAAAGAACTAATTAAATCAAATTCAATACCAATATTTTTAGCCTTTTTTATTAAATAATCTAGTTTAGCCTGATTTGCCTTTATTTCATATAGAAAATAATCAATTAAATTTCCATCAGCATATTCATAATTATTTGTTGCATTTTCTAAATCATTTTTTGCTTTTATAATACTTATTATAAGTTCCATTCTCTTTTCATTATCACTTTTATCTTTGACAATATCACTTTCTTTAACATACTCGTATTTCATAACATATATCTCCTGTACTAATATAATTTATATTATAGTTTATGCAGCTTTTCCCAGTTTATTCTATTTTTGTCAAATGATATAAATTATTAGATAATAAAATTATTCCATAAAAAAACCCACTCTTGTCTATTGACTTAAGTGGGAATAATTTTTTATAAAATTAAATTTCTTCAATTTTTATTAAATTTGTACTTACATATTCTCTTGTGCTACTTTCACCTTCTGTAAATCCAGCTGTGATTAATATTTTATCACCTGAAGCTAATTCAATACCTTCTTTTTTAGCAAATTCAATAGCACTATTTCTTGCATCAGCTATAAATTTCTCAACTGATGTAGCTCTTTCTTTTATTACAGGATAAACAGCATAATTTAATCCTATTCTTCTTCCTGTTTTTTCATTATCACAAATAGCAATAATTGGAACATTTGGTTTTAAATTACTTAAAATTCTAGCTGTTCTACCTGTTAATGTTTCAACTACTATTAATTTAGCATCCATTATTTTAGCACAATTAATTGCACTTGATGCTAATGCTATACATTCATTTTCTTCAGGATTTTTTGGTAAAGCAAATTTTCCAGTGAAATCAGCATATTTTTCTGAAACTTCACATGTTCTTGCCATAGCTGCTACTGTTTCTATTGGATGTTTACCAACTGTAGTTTCTCCAGATAACATTACAGCATCAGTTCCATCAAAAACAGCATTAGCAATATCTGCAGTTTCTGCTCTTTTTGGTCTATTATTTTCCATCATTGTTTCTAACATTTCTGTAGCAACAATAACAATTTTACCCATTTCACGAGCTGTTTTTATCATCATTTTTTGAAGTGCTGGAATTTCTTCTGGTGGTACTTCAGAACCTAAATCACCACGACCAATCATTACACCATCTGAATTTTCAAATATTTCTTTTATGTTTTTAACACCTACAACACTTTCAACTTTACAAATGATTTTGAAGTCTTCTCTACCATATTGTTTTAATAATTCTTTTACTTCCATAATATTTTCTTTACATGAAACAAAAGAAATTGCAAGATATTCTCCACCATGTTCACATGAATATTTAATATCTTCTTTATCTTTTTCAGAAATATATGGAATATCTAATGGTTTTCCAGGAATAATAAAGCTTTTTCTACTTCCAAGATGTCCACCTTGTGTTATTTTACATGTTACTCCATCTGATTCCTTAGAAGTTACAACAACCTTCATTTTAGCATTTTCTAGCCATACTTCATCACCAACTTCTAAACTATCTATTACTTGTGGATGATTAATACTTATTCTTTCAGCATTTCCTATAACTTCTTCTTTAACAATACGAATTGTATTACCAACTACTAAATCAGCACCTTCTTCTACCATAACTCCACCACGAAGTTCTGGTCCTTTTGTATCCCATAATATTGATACATTTTTTCCAGTCATTTTTCTAACTTCACGAACACAGTCTTGAAATTGTTGTTTTTCTTGATCATCTGCATGTGAATAATTTAATCTTGCAATGTTCATTCCATTTTGAACCATTTGAGCCATTATTTCAGGTTTGTTACTAGCAGGTCCTATACTACAAATTATTTTAGTTTTCTTCATAATTCTACATCTCCTTCAAAATTTATATGATTCAAATCATTTTAATTAAAAATAATATTATAAAAACAATTTTATCTTTATAAATGATTTAAATATTCAACATAACACATATTATACAAAATTATTTTTACAAAATCAACTAGTTTTTATATATTTTGTCTAATAATTTTTCACTTACTTCACTATATGTTAATCTTTTTTACTTATCCAAAAATTCCTCTTTTTTTAATTGGAGGTTGTTCATTCATAGTTTTAGCCAATTGAACAAGTAATTCTCTTTGTTCTTTAGACAAACGTTTAGGAATTTGAACATTAACAGTAAATACAAAATCACCATTATTATTTGTATTAATATTTTTGAAACCTTTACCTTTAATAGTAAATGTAGTTGCATTTTGTGTACCATCAGGAATTTTATATTTTTCTTTTTTTCCATCAACCATAGGTATTTCAAGTTCAGCTCCTAATACAGCTTGTGTGAATGTAATAGGAATATTACAATACACAGTAGTTCCTTTTCTAGTAAATATACTATGTTTTTTTATTCTAACCACTATGTATAAATCACCTTTAGCACCTCCACGAACCCCTGGTTCTCCTTCACCTTTTAAAACAATTGATTGTCCTGTATCTATTCCAGCTGGAATTTTAACTTTTATTCTAGCTTGTTTTCTTACAGTTCCTTTTCCTTTACAATTATCACAAACATCTTTAATAATTTTTCCACTACCATGACAAGCTGAACATGTTCTAGTAGTTTGCATTTGACCTAAAATAGTATTTTGCACTTGTTTTATTTGCCCTGTTCCACCACATGTTTTACATGTTTCAGGTGATGTTCCAGGTCTTGCACCAGTTCCAGAACAAGTTGTACAAGTTTCATCTCTAGAAATTGTTATTTCTTTTTCAGTACCCATAAAAGATTCTTCAAAAGTAATATCCAAATTATACCTTAAATCTGCACCTCTTATTGGTCCATTATTTTTCCTTGAATTTCTACTACCTCCTCCAAATATTGATGAGAAAATATCTCCTAAATCAAAATCTTCAAATCCACTAAAACCAGAAGTTGAATAAGAATAATAACCTCCTCCAGGATTACCACCACCAAATCCTGATGGTCCATCATGTCCAAATTGATCATACATTCTTCTTTTTTGGCTATCAGAAAGCACTTCATATGCTTCATTAACTTCTTTAAACTTTTTCTCGGCTTCTTCTTTATTATCTGGATTTGCATCAGGATGATATTTTTTTGCTAATTTACGATATGCTCTTTTTAATTCATCATCAGTAGCAGTTTTACTTACACCTAATACCTCATAATAATCTCTTTTATCTGCCATTTTTTCCTCCTACTAAAATGTATTTAATTTTTTTCCAAGATGTGAGTTTTCATTAATAATTTTTCTTAATTTTTAATATTTTTATATTTAAAAATTAAATTTCGAGGTTGGATTGATATTTCTTTCCAACCTCTATATACATAATATTTTTCTATTACTTTTTTATCTTAATTTAATAAAATTATTATTTATTATTTTTATCATCATCTTCAACCTTATAATCAGCATCATAAACATTACCATTTTCATCAACATTTGGTCCTGTTGTTTGACCACCTTCTGCTGTTCCATTTGATGCATTTGCAGAATATAATTTTTCTGAAATTGAGAAAAATACTGTAGTTAATTTTTCTGTAGCTTGTTTTATAGCTTCAGTATCAGATCCTTCTAATGCTTTTTTTACATTTTCAATTTCAGCTTCTGCTTTAGCTTTTTCTTCACCACTTATTTTATCTCCTAATTCATCAATTGTTTTTTGGCAATTATATACTAAACTTTCAGCGTTATTTCTTGTTTCAATATCATCTTTTCTCTTTTTATCTTCTGCTGCATGTGCTTCAGCATCTTTAACAGCTTTTTCAATATCTTCATCTGATAGATTTGTGCTTGCAGTAATAGAAACTTGTTGACTATTTCCTGTAGCCATATCTTTTGCAGATACATGAACTATACCATTTGCATCAATATCAAATGTAACTTCTATTTGAGGTACACCTCTTGGAGCTGCTGGAATTCCTGATAAATTGAATCTTCCTAATGTTTTATTATAAGCAGCCATTTCTCTTTCACCTTGTAAAACATGAACTTCAACACTTGTTTGACCATCTGCTGCAGTTGAGAATACTTGTGATTTTTTTGTTGGTATTGTTGTATTTCTTTCAATTAATTTAGTAAATACACCACCATATGTTTCAATACCTAATGATAATGGTGTTACATCTAATAATACTAAATCTTTTACATCTCCTGATAATACACCACCTTGAATTGATGCACCAATTGCAACACATTCATCTGGGTTAATTCCTTTATTTGGCTCTTTTCCTGTTATTTTCTTAACTGTTTCTTGTACTAATGGAACTCTTGTAGAACCACCAACTAATAAGATTTGTGATATATCATTTGGTGTTAATCCAGCATCTTTTAATGCTTGATTTACAGGTCCTGTTGTACTTTGTACTAAATCACCAATTAATTCTTCAAATTTAGCTCTTGTTAATGTTATATCTAAATGTTTTGGTCCTGTGCTATCAGCTGTAATAAATGGTAAATTAATATTTGTTTGTTGCATTCCTGATAATTCTATTTTTGCTTTTTCTGCAGCTTCTTTTAATCTTTGCATAGCACTTTTATCTTGTGATAAATCTATTCCATTTGATTTTTTAAATTCTGATACTAAATATTGGATAATTTTTTCATCAAAATCATCTCCACCTAATTTATTGTTTCCACTTGTAGCTAAAACTTCAAATACACCATCACCAATATCTAGAATAGATACATCAAATGTACCTCCTCCTAAATCATATACCATTACTTTTTGCTCTGTATTATCTTTATCTACACCATAAGCTAATGCTGCAGCTGTTGGTTCATTTATAATTCTTAAAACTTCCAAACCTGCTATTTTACCAGCATCTTTAGTTGCTTGTCTTTGTGAATCACTAAAATATGCAGGAACAGTTATAACAGCTTGTGTAACTTTTTGTCCTAAATAACTTTCAGCATCTGATTTTAATTTTTGTAAAATCATAGCAGAAATTTCTTGTGGTGAAAATTCATCACCTTCAATATTTACTTTTGTATCTGTACCCATTTTTCTTTTTATTGATATAACAGTATTATCTGGGTTTGTAACAGCTTGACGTTTAGCAATTTGTCCAACTAATCTTTCCCCATTTTTTGAAAATGCTACTACAGATGGTGTAGTTCTATTACCTTCAGCATTTGGTATAACTACAGCTTCTCCACCTTCCATAACTGCAACACATGAATTTGTTGTTCCTAAGTCTATTCCTATAATTTTTCCCATTTTAAAATCCTCCTTAAAAAATACTTCATTATATTTTCTTTCTAAATTCTCATCTTTAGTAGAATTTTTTATATTAATTAATTATTGTAGTTAATTTATTTAATTAGCCACAACAACTAAAGAATGTCTAATTACTTTGTTACCAATCATGTAACCTTTTCTATATTCTTCTTTAATTTCCTGAACTCCAAGAGATGAATCTTCAACAGAACTTACAGCCTCATGTAATTCTGGATCAAAAGTTTTTCCAACTGATTCAATCTCAGTAATTCCATTTGAATTTAATACATCTTTAAATTGTTTTAAAACAAGTTCAACTCCAACTTTATAGTTGTTATCTTCAGTTTTTACACTAACAGCTTTTTCTAGATTATCTATAACTGGTAATAATGAAACCGCAATATCAGATATTAGAGAATTGTATAAACCTTCCCTTTCTTTTGCACTTCTTTTTTTGAAGTTATCAAATTCAGCCATTAAACGTCTTAATCTATCTTCTTTGTCATCAATTTCTGCCTTTTGTGTTTCTAGTTTTTGTTTTAAATTATTTAGCAATTCGATATTAACTTCATTATCAACTTCTCCCTTTTGTTCCATGTTTTCTTCTAAATCTTTTGCCATTAATTATTTACCTCCATTTCCCATTAAACCTTTTATATATTTCATAACAGAAATAACTTTTGAGTAGTCCATTCTTTTAGGTCCTATAATACCTATTGTTCCCATCTCTTTATCATTTATTTTCTGTTTAAAAGTAATAACACTAAAATCTTTTAATCCATCTTCTGCATCATCATCACCAATATAAACATTAATATCATCTGTAAATTCAGAATTCAATAAATCTAAAAATAAATCTTTTTTATCTAAAATGTTTATAAAATTTTTGGCCATTTGAACATCTTGAAATTCTGGTTGTTCAAAAACCTTATTTGCACCTTCATAATATAATTCTTCTTCAGCTTCAATTACTTTATTAATTTGCTCTATTATTGTTTTTATAACTTCTATACTGTAATTTAACTCAGAAAAAATATATTCTTCTAATGGTTTATCAATTTTTTCAAATGGTTTACCTTTTAATTTTGCATTAAATATATAATTTAAATTTTGAACTTGTTCATCTTTTATATCTTCATCAAATTTTATTATTGCTTCTTTAATTAATCCTCCATCTGTAATTATTACACACATAAGCATTCTTGAACCTAATAAAACAAATTTCATTTCTTCAATTAATTGAGTATTATTTTTTGGTCCAATTGCAACAGTTGTATAATGTGTAATTTCAGATAAGGTATTTGTTGTAATTTTGGTAAGTTCTTCAATTTCATTTACTTTAGTTTCTAATCTATCTTTTATATATTTTGTTTCTTCTAATGTTAGATTTTGCTCCTTAAGTAATTCATCTACATACAATCTATATCCTTTTGCTGATGGAACCCTTCCACTTGATGTATGAACTTTATCTAAATAGCCTTCTTTTTCTAGTTCAGCCATCTCATTCCTTATTGTTGCACTACTAAAATTTATGCCTTGCTTTTTTGTAATGGCTCCTGAACTTACAGGTTCTGCTGTATCTACATATTCATCTACTATAGCTTGTAAAATTCGTTTTTTTCTATCATTTAACAAATTTTGTTCACCTCTTTTATATAAGTGAATTCTTATACTATATATTATTATAAAAATTAGCAGCCTTTATTCAAGACTGCTAATATTTTACAACTTCTTTTAGCAAATGTCAATATTATCTGCTAATTTTTTTAAATAAATTCCATCCAAACAATATTTGCTAAATCCAACCCCTTATTGGTCAGTTTTATACAATCTTCATTAATTTCAATCAAATCTTCATTAACCAATTTGTTTAACTCTTTTCTATAAATATCTACTGGATTATCTACAAATTTATTTTTAAACTCACTTATCATTACTCCATCTATTTTTCTTAACCCAATTAACATATATTCTTTCATTATTTGTTCTTTAGTTTGATTTTCATGAATTATTATATTAGATTTAGAATTTCCATTTTTACAATTTTCAATATATTGATTTATATTATTAATATTTGAATACCTAATTTTATTTAAATATGAATGAGCTGAAACACCAAATCCTACATACTCGTGCTGATTCCAGCAATTTAAATTATGTTTTGA
Organism: uncultured Clostridia bacterium; assembly: GCA_947581895.1. Taxonomy (GTDB): domain Bacteria; phylum Bacillota; class Clostridia; order TANB77; family CAG-508; genus CAG-492. The sequence continues at coordinate 10,293 of CANPWE010000018.1, forward strand.
TTCATAATTTTGTTTTGCAAAATTAGAAATTTCATAATGATTATATCCATTTTTTTCTAGAATCTCTTTAACTTTCCAATACATTTTCCTTTCTAATTCTTCTTCTGGTAATTTAATTATATTTTCTTCTATTAAATCATACATTTTTGTATTTTCCTCAACAATTAAAGAATATACAGAAATATGTTCAGGAGATTTATCAATAATTTTATTTAATGAATCTTCCACATCTTCAATAGTTTGGTTTGGTAATCCAATCATTAAATCAACATTTATATTATTAAAACCTACATTTCTTGCAATTTGATATGTTTTTTCAAAATCTTCATATGAATGAATTCTCCCTAACATTTTTAATAATTCTTTTTTTGTAGTTTGAAGTCCTATACTTAATCTATTTATACCTATTTCAAAATATTTTTTTAATTTAATCTCATCTACAGTACCAGGATTTACCTCAATTGTAATTTCTACATCTTTAGAAACATCATATTTTTCAAATATTTTTGAAATTATTTCTTCAATATATTCTGCAGGAACAATTGATGGTGTACCACCACCTATATATATTGTGTCTATTTTTTTATTTGATATATCATTACAAATTTCATATTTTTCTAATTCTTTACAACTATAATCATTAACTTTATTTTTTAGTTCTTCAGCTTTTTTTGTTATTTCCTTTAATACACATTCAAAATAACTTTCCATTTTGTTTTCCATACATGGAAATGATATAAAATCACAATACACACATTTTTGTTTACAAAATGGAATATGTATATATATTCCTAAATTTTTCAATTTTTTTCCCTTCTTTATAGAACATATAAAATTTAAGGATACTCAAATTTTTTATGCTAATCCAAATTTTTCTATCTCATTTTCGTAAATCCTCTGCAAAATTACTTATTGCTTTTAGTCTATAATTAACACCAGATTTTCCAATTGGTTTATCTAACATTTTCCCCAACTCCACCAATGAGATATGTGGATTTTCAACCCTTAAATTAGCAATCTCTTTTAAATTTTCAGGTAATTCCCCAAACTTATTCATCTTTTTTATAAACTTAATATCCTCAATCTGTTTTAATGCTGCATTAATAGTTTTATTAAGGTTTGCAGTTTCACAGTTTACAAGTCTATTCACATTATTTCTCATATCACGAATAACACGAATTTCTTCAAACTTAATTACTGCATTATTAGCTCCAATAAATGCCAAAAATTTTGAAATTTCCTCTCCATCTTTTAAATACAAAGTATTCTTTAATATCTTCATTTGTATATTATAATTTTTCAATACTTCTTCTACAAAATATATATTTTTTTCATCATTATACATTATTTCTAAATGATATTTTTTTTCAGGATTATTTATAGAACCTCCACCAAGGAAACTTCCTCTAACAAATGATTTTTTCAATAATTCTGTATTACAAAACTCTATCATTTTATTATTCAAAAACAAATTAGAATCCTCTAAATCTATCTCATCAATTTTCAAGGTTTGTTCTATAATTATTGAAAATACCTTTCCTTGAATATCAATACTATATTTATGTATATTAAGATTATTAAGTAATTTAGCAAATCTATTTATATTGTATTCACTTTCTGTTGAATATTTTATTTTATTATTTTTTACACTAACATTATTTGTAATTAAATAACCAATTAATTCTGCTCTTACCAAATCTTTATTAGCTAAATTGTTTATATTGCTTAATTCTTCCTTTATATCTTTTGAAAATGACATCTATACTCACCTCATAGACTATTTTATATTTCACCAATTTCATTATAATGATAATTTCTATAAACTTGAAAATCAGAATCAGATAATTTACTTTCTGTTACCAAATCATCTAATTGTCGTTTTTGTGGTTCTATACCTAGCTCTGTATTCCCAAATAACTGATTAAAGTAATATAACATAAAACATTCTTTCATACTTAATCTATATACTTCATGAATAGTTTGTCCTTTTTTATCTTTATCTTTAAGTTTTCTATATATTCTATATCTAGGAACCTTTTTTCTAACATCTTTTCTAAATCTTTCTATTTCCTCTGGAGTGTTTATATCTAACATATTTGGTAAATTTTTATCTTTTACTATTTTTCCAGGCTCTTGTACTAAACCTGAGTGATATTTTGCTGCTTTTCCTCTATCTGCCACATAAAAAGCATCTATAGACTTACCTTGCATTTCACAAATAAAATGAAAATATTCATCACTACCAACTTCATCTTTTACCTTTATTTGAGCCTCATAGCAATTATGTATAGCTCTATAACCATCATAATTCTGTTTTTGTTTTAATCTTTTAGGAATCTCTGTAACACCTAAAGTTTTTACATTATCAAACTTAGTTAAATTTCTAATTATAAAATCAGCCATAGCATGATTACATTCATTACTTTCTTTATCAAATCTTTCCTTAGTTCTACTTATTATTGTTTCCATATTTCTTATATCTTCTTCTTTGTTCTTTATTTGTTCATCTATATCTGCAATATCTTCTTCTAAACTTTTACTTATATTTTCTAAATGTTCTTTTATTCCTAAAATATCTTTTTTTATCTTTGAAACTTCTTTAATTTTTTCATCATTTTTTGCTTTTGATTCTAATTTTCTTTGTTTTTTATTTTCTAAAATTTTTATTCTTTTTTTATAACTTAGTATTTGAGAATTATGCATTTCAAGGTTTGATTTAGTATCTTTCCTTATTCTAATTAATTCTGAAATATGAGAATCAAAACTTGCATCATTTGAAACAATATTATCAGGAACTTCTTCTATAATAATACTAAGTGCAATTATATCATATATTTTTACTTCTTCTATTTTCTTTTTCTCAACTAAACCAGCTAAATCATTTTCTAATTTATCAGAAAAACTTTTCTCTGTTTTTATTCTAGAAATTAACCTAAATTTTACTCCTGGGAATTTTTCTTCAATATCTTTCCCAACTTGTATCATTAATATATCTAAAAATTCTTGATTTTCTGTAAGACTTTTATATAATTTCTTCATCTCACTTCTTTTAGCATTTTTTGCAGCTTCTGTACCTGCTATCTTATCTTTTGTTTTACCAAAATCCACTATATTCATTCCTTTCCAACTCCTTAAACAACGTGAAATATTATATAATACATTTTATACTTTGTCAATTTTAGTAACACAAAAATTTTAGGGCATGTATCTAATTACACACCCTAAAAATATATTAATATTGTCTACCCCAATACACCATTTTAAATGCTTTTTTTCCACAACACACACATACATCTGATAAATTCTCCTGTTCAAAAGGAATACATCTAGACTTTGCACCAGTTTCTTCATGAATTTTATCTTCACATTCACTACTTCCACACCACATTGCTTTTATATAACCTTGATTTACTTTCAAATTATTTTTAAACTCATCCATATTTTTAGCAATTGTAGTCCTTTTCTCAACATTTTCTTTACACATATTAAACATATTAGTTTGAATATCATCTAATAATTCTCTAAGTTTTTCATTAACTTCATCTAAAGATACTTCTATTTTTTCACTTGTATCTCTTCTTACTAAAACACATTTATTATTCTCAATATCTCTTGGTCCTAATTCAATTCTTACAGGAACACCTCTCATTTCCCAATCATTAAATTTGAAACCTGGTGAATATTGATCTCTATCATCTAACTTCATTCTAAAATCACTATTTAATTTTTCAAATAATGCTGTAGCAGACTCTAAAACACCTTCTTTATGTGATGCTACTGGAACAATTACAGCTTGAATTGGAGCTACTTTTGGAGGCAATTTCAAACCTCTATTATCTCCATGTGCCATTATTATAGCACCAATTAATCTTGTAGTTATTCCCCATGAAGTTTGATATGCAAATTCTTCATTACCTTCCCTATTTTGGAATTTAATATTAAATGGCTTTGAAAATTTTTGTCCAAAATAATGTGAAGTTCCTGATTGTAAAGCTCTACCATCATGCATTAAACATTCAACTGTATACGTAAATTCTGCACCTGAAAATTTTTCACTTTCAGTTTTTTGACCTTTTAAAACAGGTATTGCTAATAAGTTTTCTATTACATCAGCATATATATCTAACATTTGTACTGTTCTATTAATAGCCTCATCTGCAGTTTCATGTATTGTATGCCCCTCTTGCCACAAAAATTCCCTAGAACGCAAAAATGGTTTTGTCTCTTTTTCCCATCTTAAAACATTACACCATTGATTATATACAAATGGTAAATCTCTCCAAGAATTAAGCCATTTTGAATACATAGTTGATATAATAGTTTCAGATGTTGGTCTAATACAATATTTTTCTTCTAACTGATTTCCTCCTGCCTCTGTTACCCAAGCAACTTCAGGAGCAAAACCCTCAACATGATCCTTTTCTTTTTGTAATAAACTCTCTGGAATCAATACGGGAAAATAAACATTTTTTACTCCTGTTTTTTTGAATTCTTCATCTGCATATTTCTGAATGTTTTCCCATATTGCATATCCATACGGTTTAATAGCAATACATCCTTTTGTATCTGTGTAATCTGCAAGTTCTGCTTTTAATACAATATCTGTATACCATTTAGCAAAATCTTCATCAATGTTTGTAATTTCCTTTACAAAATCTTCTTTTCCCATACTAAATCTTCCCTTCTTTATTATAATTTATAAAAAGCCAAATAAAAAACAAAAAGAATGGTACCAAAGGCGTGCCCCAATTCTAGCACGGTACCATCCTAAATTTTTAACTTGACATTTTAACGATTTTCACCGGAAATGGTTTTCTCCACTTCACTCATAGGTAGGAACTAAATAATATTATAATTTGGTTTTCACTATCCCAAACTCACTATATATAAGAGCTTATTTAATTATGTCCTAATCAACATTTTTTATATTAACATAACACTATTATACATTTTTCATTCTATAAAGTCAACAAAAAATTTCCAAAAAATTTGTTACTATTTCACACTATTCAAATAACCCACTTCTGTAGAGTAGTCAAATTCAATAGTTATGTAATGCAGGAAAATATATTAATATGTAGTGGAGTGCGCAGTTTGGCGCTCCCACTTAACGTCTTCCTCAAAACTCAAGCGCCAGTAAACGAACGGAATATTAATATATTTTCCTGCATTACATAACTATTGAATTTGACGGCTTATTGCAAAACTATTAAACAGTAAAAAAATTTTCCAAAATTTACTATTGCTATTTTAAAAAACATATGTTATTATATATTTACAATAGATATTAAAAATATCTCCCTGCGTAGTACGTGTAGCTTGGAATTTTAGAACCAACAAACGATAAACGGGAGTCCGCCTTTGAATGTGGCGTGTATGCTTGCATTTATGTAAGAAACCCAGGAGCATTCAACAAGACACCCACCTGTGAAAGCAGGTCCTTAAAATTTCACTCAACTTACGGCTAATGTGGGGTTTTATTTTTTTATTTTAAAGGAGAAATAAAATTGAATATAAATGATTTATTAATACACGGTAGAAAATATTTATTAAACACACAAATACAAAATATTCCTTTAAAAGTAAGACTTCTACTAGAAAATATTTTAAACATGAACAAATTTGAACTTGTCATAAACCACACACAAGAAATATCTAATGAAAAAATACAAGAATTTCAAAAAGGTTTAGAAAAATTAAAAAATAATACACCTATTCAATACATAACAAATCATCAAGAATTTATGAAATTAGATTTTTATGTTGATGAAAATGTATTAATTCCTCAACCTGATACTGAAATTTTAGTTGAAGAAGTACTTAAATATACTTCAAATATATCACCTATTAAAATTTTAGACCTATGTACAGGAAGTGGAGCAATAGCAATATCACTTGCAAAATACATTGAAAATTGTGAAATTACTGCTACAGATATAAGTAATAAAGCAATACAAATTGCAAAACTAAATGCAGAAAAAAATTTAGTTCATAAAAAAATCAATTTTATAGAATCAAATATGTTTGAAAATATACCTATAGATGAATTTGATATAATAGTTTCTAATCCTCCATATATTGAAACCAATACTATTTGCACATTAAACCCTGATGTTCAAAATGAACCTATAATTGCACTAGATGGTGGTATTGATGGTCTTGATTTTTATAAAATAATTCTTAATAATGGATATACTTATTTAAAAAATAAAGGAAAATTATTTTTAGAAATTGGATATAATCAAAAAAACGATCTTTTTAAATTAATATTAGATTCTAACCATTTTGAAAATCCACAATGTGTAAAAGACCTAAGTGGCAATAATCGAGTTATTATTTGTGACAAAAAAAGTATAATCTAGTTGATTATACTATTTTTTCACATATTCAATAACTTCCACATTACTATTTTTACTTCTTTCCACCATACATTCATAAACTCTGTTTCTTAAACCTTCTTTTTGTTCCTTAATACTCAAATTTTCATCAGCAAAAAAAGGACCATCAATATAACTCACAATCTTCACTTTATTCCCATTTTTTCCACACTTTTGATACGCATTAGTAATACAAAAAACTGGTGTTTTCATCTCAACAGGGTATTTAAAAGACACAGATTTAAACGGTCTTATTTTAGTATAATAAGGCCATATATGAGCTTCTGGATAAATAGTAATAGAATACTTTTTTTCAATTTTTTCATTTATTGTTTCAAGAAAATTTTTCATAGCAGTTTTATTCCCAGGTACAGGAATAGCACCTAACATTTCTACTAAAGGTCCAAATGGTTTTACTGAAATATTTTCAGGATTAACAATCAAAAAATTTCTTTTAGGAAATATTGCAATACTTGGAATAAAAGTATCTGCAAAAGCCTGAGTATGATTTGCATAAACAAAATACCCAGAGCTTTTATAATTTTTTAATTTTTCTTTTCCTACATATTTAATTCTAAATTTTAATTTTGCATAACCAATTTTTATTGGCATACTAATTATATTTTGTATAACCCAAGAACAAAAATCCCATATTTTATTATGTTTATATTTATAATTTTCATCAATTTTTCGTGGTATAATTTTTGCATTTGAAAATTCATCATTTAATTCATCATTATAATATATTACTTTTTTATTCTTCATTAATACTTTCCTTATTATCTAGTATATTATATTCAAGTGGAATTTCATAAAAATCCTCATAAATTTGTTTCCAAATTTCATAATTTTTATCTCTCATCACATTAATATTTTCTTTTTCACCTAAATCTTCATTTGGATATATAGGCTCCCCAATATTTACAGTATATTCTTGAATAGGAAAACCATCTTCTCCTATTATATCACTATCTTCCATTGTTATAAATATTGGAATAACAGGAACTTTATTTCTTACAGCAAAATTGAATGCTCCATTTTTTAAAGGTTTTGGTTTTCTATAATTCCACCACATACTTTGCTCTGGATATACTAAAATAAAATCCCCTCTTGTTAATATTGTATCTACAGCTTTAATAAATTCAATCATTGTTCTTTTATTAGAACTTAGTGGTAAAGTATCACAGTTTTTAAAGAAAAATCCATATAACCCTGGAAAATTAGTATAGTTTCCTTCTCTTATAACTTTAAACAATTTTTTATCTTTATCTTGTCCAGAAAGTCTGAATACTTTTTCAACAGTAAAAGAATCAAAAGGATTAAAATGATTACATGTCACAATTGCACCAGATTTTACTTTTTGCATATTTTCTATTCCTTTTACATCTTTTATAATTAATTTATTATCCCTTAATAAACCATTAACCCATTTTTCGCCAATTCTTGTTGCCATTTTACTTTTTAATTGACTTTTTTTACTTGTTTTTAAATAATCAATATCTTCTGGTTGTAATGGAATTGTAGGTGGATCTTCTTCTACATCTAAATCAAATTTTCCACTTTCTTCTAATTTTTTTATTTTTTCTATAATTTCTAATCTTTCTTTAGATTTTTCAATTACATTATTATTTTTTTTATTCAACCTATCATCTCCTACACAGTCTGCTTCTTTCTGAGCCAAAGCTTTAAGATTTCTATATTGTTGAATATCTTTAAAACGTTGTTCTTCTGTATAGTTTTCCTTTATATGACATATATAATCATAATACTCTGTTTTTTTAGCATATTCCCAAAAATAATCTTGATATTGTATATTATCATAATGCCATGGTTTTTGACCTAAATTATAGTGTATTATTTTTATATTTTCAATTGGCATATTATCAGTTGCAATAGGCATTCTATCCCAACCTTTATCTATTATTTTTACCTTTCCTTTGCACAATCTATTAAGATAATCTTGGTCTTGTGCTACTACAAATTTAATTGTTTCTAATAAATACAGAAATTTTTCTTGAAAATTAAATTTTCTAAATTCATCTAAATTCATTAAAAGAATTCCTGCATTAAAATAATTTCTATAACTTGAAACACCTACAACTTTTTCAGCATATTCCTGAAAAACCTTTGTTGTTTGTATTACATCATCAGGAGCTGCTGCAAGTAAATTATCCCCTAATTCCTGATTATATAATTCTGATATATCTCCTAATACAATAATATCACAATCTAAATATATTGCTTTATTATATTGTGGATATAAATCAGGTATAAATAGCCTAAAATAAGTTGTTTTACTATAATAATCACGAGTATATAGTTTATCTTTTACTTTTTCTATGTAATAATTTAAATCCACAAATTCTATATTTACATTCTCATTTTTATATTTATTTATTTTCCTTTTATTTTCTTCATTTATATTAGTATAAAGAATTTTTATTGAATAGTAATATCTTTTTGATGCATTTTGTATAAGTGATTCTAATGTTACAGCTAAAAATGGCATATATACATCATCTACAGCAAAAAATATTGGTATTACTTCTAAATTATTTTCCATTTTTCTTCTCCTCATTTTGAAAATTTTATGATGTTTACTAAATTGCACATAATTCTACATATCAACATATTTATAACTATGTTCATTTATTTTATCATATCAGTATTCTTCTTTTAATTTAAGGTATTCTTCCAAATCTTTATCAAAAGAGTGGCATTTTAAAACTTCATGTACTTCCTTAATATTCCATTGTTTAAAATTTTCTGTATGTGGATATGGTAAAAACATAAGTCTTTTACAAAAATGACAAACTACAGTATCTTTTCTATTAAATTCTGATTGCTCATTAAATTTACGTGGAAGTAGTAATTTCTTTTTAGTTGACCAAAATATAGCATCTTGATCTGCAAATAATAACTTTCTTTTTTTAATTAAATCTCTGGCTTTTTTTAGTAAACCTGTTTGTTTAATTTTATTCATATTAAATAATAACATTCCAGCATTTATATAATCTGGTCTTATAAGCCAACAACCATATTTTTCTTTTACAGCTGCATATTCATAATTTGTGATATCAATATTATATAATTTAGATATATCATCACCAATCATTATATCTATATCCAAATATAACAATTTACTTGGCATATCTGGTACTAAATCTGCTAATAGTCTTAATAATGTATATGGAGTACAATATGCATTTTCATTTTTACAATTTGAAAATTCATTTTCATATAAATCTGTTACATCAATTTTTATCACTTTATTATTTTTATTTTTTGATTTAACTACATTATCTAAAAACTTAATTTGTTCATCTGTTATTGACATAAAATCAGGATTAAGTCTTGAAATATCCATTGTAAAAATATAACAAGTTATATCTTCTTTTGTTCTATTAGTCATTGAAATCAGCTGAGTTAAAGCACCATCAAAAACCTTTATATTTCCACATAAAAGTATATTTACCATATTTATCCCCTTTTCATACTTTATACTATTATATCCTATAATAATTATTTTGGCAAACTTATTTTAAACATATACATTTTCTTTTTAATTTCTCATTAGTACAAATTCCAATTCCAATAAACACATTTTTTTCATCATAAATCCTAATTATTCCATCTTCGCAATTTTCTTTAATTATAACACCATTAAGAAATAATCTTAATTTATTATCATTTAATTTGATTTTAGGTTTATTTTCAAAAAACTTCTCAATACTTATTATTTTATTATTTAAAAAATCTTGGTTTTCAAAATTCTCATTTAATTCATCAAGTGTAATAGCATCTTTTAAAAGAAATTCACCAACCATTGTTCTTTGTAATTCCTTCATATATCCTAATGTATTTAAACTTTCTGCTATTTTTTCACATACTGTTCTTACATATGTACCTTTAGAACAATATATTTCATAGGTAATTGTTTTTTCTTCTTTATTTAAGTCTAACAATTTTAAATCATATATTTCAATATCACGCTCTGGTATATCAACATTTCTTCCGCTTCTAGCATATTCATATAGTTTTTTCCCATTTACCTTTATAGCAGAATATATAGGAGGAGTTTGTTTTTGTTTCCCAACCATATTTTTCAAAACTGAATTTATATTATTAATATTTAAATTATCAAGATCCACATTTTTCTCTTGTATAATTTTACCTTCAATATCTGCAGTATCTGTTTTTACTCCTAATTGAATGGTTGCAATATATTTTTTGTCATGATTAATTAAAAATTGAGAAAGCTGAGTACCTTTCCCAATCAAAATAGGTAACACCCCTGTTGCATTAGGGTCTAAAGTCCCTGTATGTCCAACCTTTGTTCCAAACAGTTTCTTCACTTTATAAACTACATCATGTGATGTATAATTTTTTTCTTTATTTATTACAATAATTCCATCCATTTTCCTATTTTCACATTTGACATTTTTTAATAAAATTATAAAAAATTACTTCAAATATGCTTTAACCTCATTCATAATCTTATCTTTTACATGTTGCAAATCTCCCTGAATAATACAAGCTGCAGCACGAGGATGTCCTCCACCTCCAAATAATAAAGCAATATCAGAAACATTTGCATACTCATTTGAACGTAAAGAAACTCTCCATCCTTTTCCATTTTTTAATTCTCTAACAAATACTGAAACTTCAACACCTTCAATACATTTACCTATATTAACAATTCCTTCATGATCACCTGTTTCACTATGTACTTTTTCTTCATCATCTAAAGTAATATATGTAAAAACAGATTTATCATCATTGAAAAATTCTAATCTTGATTCTGCTATTCTTCTTAATTCAAAACTTGATCTAGTAGTAATATCTAAAACTCTCCTATATATCTTAGAAACATTTACACCCTTATTTAACAATTCAGCAACAAATTCAAATGTTTCAACATTTGTTCCTTCATATTTAAAACCACCTGTATCTGTTATTATTCCTGTTAATATACATGTTCCAACATCTTTAGTTATTTCCATTTTTAAATATTGTAAAACAACTATTAATATTTGACTACATGCTGGGGCATCTGGATTTACAAAATTTATATCCCCATACATAGTATTTGTACCATGATGATCTATTACAATGCTTTTTTTAGCATTTTCAAAATATTTTGACCATCCATTAAGCATTTGTATAGTAGCAGCATCTACAGAAATTGCTAAATCATAGTTTTCTATATTACTTTCTTTTTTTATATCTTTAGTACCTGGTAAAAATTCAAAACATCTTGAATATTCTGGTATAATAACATCTACAATTTCTTTACCATAGTTTTTCAATGCATTATATAAAGCTAAACTACTTCCAACAGCATCTCCATCTGGATTTTCATGTGTTACTATTACAATTGATTTAGCTTTATTTATTTCTTCTAAAATATTATCTAAAGTCATATTATTATTCTCCTTTTTTCAAATCTTTTAAAATATTATCAATTCTAGCTCCATATTCTAAAGAATCATCTAACTCAAAAGCTAATTCTGGTGTAATTCTTAAATTAATGTCTTTTGCAATTTTACTTCTAATAAAACCTGAAGATTCTTTTAATCCTTCCATAGTTTTATCAACATTTTTTGAATTTAAAATACTAACATATACTTTAGCATATTTAAAATCAGGAGTAATTTTTACCTTAGTAACACTAACCATTCCTGTAACATTAGGATTTTTTAATTCAAAAGCTAAAATTCCACTAAGTTCTTTTCTTAGCTCTTCATTAATTCTATTTAAACGAGCTTCATTCTTCGCCATAAGCCTTTTCTCATCTCCTCTTTACTTCTTCCATTACAAAAGCTTCAATTATATCTTCTTCCTTAATATCATTATAATCTTCAATTTGAACACCACATTCATATCCTTTTGTAACTTCTTTAACATCATCTTTAAAACGTTTTAAAGATGCAAGTTTTCCTTCATGAATAACTACACTATCACGAATAACTCTAACTCCAGCATTTCTTTCTATCTTACCATCAGTAACATAACATCCAGCAATAGTCCCTACACTAGAAACTTTGAATGTTTGTCTAACCTGAGCATTTCCAATAACTTTTTCTTCATATATTGGATCAAGCATTCCTTTCATAGCAGATTCAACATCTTCAATAGCCTGATAAATTACAGAATACATTTTCATTTCTACTCCTTCTCTATCAGCTAATTCTTTTGCAGCACCAACTGGTCTTACATTAAACCCTATTATAATTGAGCCTGCTGCTTTTGCAAGTTGTACATCAGATTCATTAATACCTCCTGGAGCTGAATGAATAACTTTAACCTTTACTTCTTCATTTGAAAGTTTTTCTAATGATTGTTTTACAGCTTCTGCTGAACCTTGAACATCTGCTTTTACTATTAAATTCAACTGTTTCAAGTTTTCACTAGCCATTTTCTCAAATAAATTGCTTAAAGTTACTGTATTTGAATTTATTAATTTTTCTCTTTCTTTAGCACGTCTTTTTTCAATTAAGTGTTTAGCCATTTTTTCATTTTTAACTTCATAAAATGTATCTCCAGCCTCAGGAACTTCTGTTAATCCCATTATTTCTACTGGTGTTGAAGGTCCTGCTTCTTTTACATTCTGACCTTTATCATTTTTCATTGCTCTTATTCTACCAATTGATGTTCCAACAACAACTGTATCACCTACATCTAATGTTCCTCTTTGTACTAAAACAGATGCTATAGGTCCTTTTGCTTTATCCAATCTTGCCTCAATTACAACACCTTTAGATTGTTTATTTGGATTTGCTTTTAATTCTTGCATATCAGCAACCAATAAAACCATTTCTAACAAAGTTTCAATATTTATCTTATTTCTAGCTGAAATAGGAACAAATATTGTATCTCCTCCCCATTCTTCTGAAACTAATTCATATTGCATTAATTCTTGTTTTACTTTTTCAACATTAGCTTCTGGTAAATCTATTTTATTTACAGCAACTATAATTGGAATATTAGCAGCTTTAGCATGATTTATAGCTTCAACAGTTTGAGGCATAACACCATCATTTGCAGCAACTACAAGTATTGCAATATCTGTTATTTGTGCACCTCTTGCCCTCATACTTGTAAAAGCTTCATGACCTGGTGTATCTAGAAAAGTAATTTCTCTACCATTTATATTAACCTTATATGCACCAATATGTTGAGTAATTCCTCCTGCTTCACCTTCAATAACATTTGTACTTCTTACAGCATCTAATAAAGATGTTTTACCATGGTCTACGTGTCCCATAACAACTACAACTGGTGGTCTTGGTTTTAAATCTTCTTCTCTATCTTCAGATTCATCAAATAATATATCTTCTTCATTTACAACTTCTTTTTTATTAGCAGTAACTCCAAATTCTGAAGCTATTAAATATGCTGTATCAAAATCTACTTCATTATTTATTGTTGCCATAATTCCTAAACCAAATAACTTTTTAATAACTTCACTACTTGTTTTCTTTAATTCCATAGCTAAATCTTTAACAGTAATTTTTTCTGGAATAGTAATTTCTTTTAATTCAAATATTTTTTGTTTAGAGCCACCTTCATCATTTTTATTTGCTTTTTTCTTATTCTTTTTAATTCTTCCACTTGATAAATCATAATAATCTAACATTCCACCATCTTGATCATCAAACATATTTGATAATTGATTTACTTGTTTTAACCCTTTTAATTTTCCACCATCAAAATCTTCAAATCTACCATTTTTCTTAGATTTATTATTTTTCTTATTTGCTTTATTTTCTTCAAATTTAATTTGTTTTTCTTTATCAATTGATCTACTATTATAATCTCTTTGCGATTCTTTTTCCACAACTTCAGTAGACATTATATCTTTTATATTTTTATCAATTCCTTTTTCATCAAGAGGTCTTCCGTTTCTACCAACTTCCCCTTTATTGAAATCATTTCTATTATTAAATCCACCTTTTTGATATTTATTGTTAGAATTTTTATAAAATCCGTTTTCTCCATTATTTCTTGATTGTTGATTATTATATCCATTATTATTATAACCATTATTGTTGTAATTATTTCTATTATTTTGATATTTATTATGATTAGGTCTATTATTATCTCTATTATTTCTATTGTCTTGATTATATCTATTTCTATTATCATAATTATTTCTGTTATCATAATTATTTCTATTATCATTATAATTATTTTTATTTTGATTATAATTATCATTTCTTTTGTATCTGTTATTATTTACAAATTCTTTTTTTACCACTTGCTCCATATTTCTATTTTCAGTTAATTCTGTTTTCTCCTTTTTTTCAATATTTTTTTCTATTTCATTAATTTCTTTAGATTCAACCTCTTTTTTACTATCATTTGAATTTATTTCTGAATTTTGCACTAGTTGAGTATTAATATTGTTTGTTTCAACATTTATTTCTTTTTCCTCATCTACTTTATCATTTTCTATAACAGGTAACTTTTCTTCTTGTTTAATTTTTTCTTCTTGTTTAACTTTTTCTTCTGATATCTTATTCTCTGATTTTTTTGATTCTACATCTGATTTTCCTTCAATTTCTTGTTTTTCCTTTTCCTTTTCTTTTTCTTTTTCCTTTTTGGTATCTTTAATCCCAAACAATTCACTAAATGTCATTGGTTTAGTAGTTTTATTTCTATATACTATATTATAATCCTGATTTTTATTTCTTTCTACAAAACCCACATCACTTCTATTATTTTTAACTTTATCTTCTGTTTTTTTACTTTCATCAGCAATAATAACTTCTCTTCTTATTATAACAGGAGTTACATTTTTCTTTTCTTCTTTTACTTTTTTAGACTTTTCTGTTTTGTCTGATTTAGTAGCCTCATTTACTTTACTACCTTTAAAACTATTCTTTATTATCTTAGCTTGTTCCTCATCAATAGAACTTAAATGACTTGTAACCTTTATTCCCAAACTATTTGCCTTTTCTATTATTTGTTTACTGGTTAAGCCTAATTCTTTTGCAATTTCATGTATTTTTATCTTACCCAATAATATCACCCCCATCTAATTTATTTACCACTAATTACACCTTTTAATTCTTCATATATACTTTCATCTATTTCTATTTTAAAGCATTTTTCCAATCTCTTACTTTTAATTGCTTTTTCTAAACAATTAATATCATCACAAATATATGCCCCTCTACCATTAGCCTTTCCTGTTCTATCAATGCTTATATTGTTTTGATTATCTTTAACTATTCGAATTAAATCTTTTTTATCTTTTTTCACATTACAACCTAAACATGTTCTTTGTGGTATATTCTTCAAAATATTCACTCCTTTGTATTCTATATTTTATTATATGTTGTTATTTACACATTATATTAATCTTCTGAAGCTTGTTCTTCATTTTCACTTTCAGAATCCTCAGTTTCGCTTTCTTCAGCATTTTGAGCCTCCTCAAGTATTTTTCTAAATTGAGATTCACTTTTTATATCAATTTTCCAATCTGTCAATTTTGCAGCTAATCTTGCATTTTGTCCAGATTTACCAATAGCAAGTGATAACTGATCATCAGGAACAATAACTTGTGCAAATTTTTCTTCTTCTTTTACATCTACAGCCAAAACTTGAGCTGGTAATAATGCAGCTGAAATAAATATTGCTGGATCTTCATTCCATTCTATAACATCTATTTTCTCTCCACCTAATTCATTTATTATATTTTGAATACGTATTCCCTTTTGACCAACACATGAACCAACAGGATCAATATTTTCATTTGGTGAATATACTGCTACTTTACTTCTACTTCCTGCATCTCTTGATACACTCTTTATTTCTATAACACCTTCATATATTTCTGGAATCTCAAGTTCAAATAACTTTCTAACAAAATCTGCATGTGCTCTTGAAATTATAACTTGTGGTGACCCTTTAGCACCTTTTTCAACATCTAAAACATATGCTCTTATTTTATCATTAACATGATATTTTTCTGTTGGAACCTGTTCTTTTAATGGCATTACACCTTCAAGTCTTCCTAAATCTACAACAACTATTCCACCATCAGCTTTTTGAACTAATCCAGAAACTATTTCACCTTTTCTATCACTAAATTCATTAAATAAATACTCTCTTGAAGCTTCTCTTATTTTTTGAATAATTACCTGTTTTGCAGTTCCAGCTGCTATTCTTCCAAAATTCTTAGGCATAATTTCCACTTGAGCTGTATCACCTATTTCTAATGACCTATTTATTTTTTTTGCATCTGTCAAAGAAATCTGAACATTTCCATCTTCTACTTCTTCTACTACTTCTTTTTCAGCATATACATGATATTCACCAGTTTCCTTATCTACAACTATTTTTACATTATCAGCTGTTGAATCACAATCTCTTTTATATGCTGTAACCAAAGCTACTTCTATTGATTCTAATAGACTTCCTGGCTCCATTCCATTTTCTTTTTCTAATTCTTCCATAGCTAACAACATTTCCTTGCTATCTATTGTTTTACTAACTTTTGCTTTTGCTCCTTTTTTCATTTTTCTAAATTCCTCCTTTTATAATAAATTTTAATTTTACTTTTACTATGTAAACTTTATTTTCATTTTTATATTAAACTTCATTTTCCCAATCATAATATTTTTTTATCAATGAAATATTTTTTCTCTCCAATTCTACAACTTCATTATTTACTAACAAATATATTGTTTCTTCATCAAACTTTTTTAAAATTCCTATAAACTCTTTACTATTATTAACAGGCTTAAATAATTTTACATCTATAATTTCATCAATATTTTCTTGTAAATGTTTTTCCTTTCTTATTATTTTTTCAACACCTGTTGATGAGATCTCTAAGAAATATTGTTCTTTAATATAATCTGCTTCATCTAACATTCCCTCTATTTCATTATTTACTTTTTCACAATCTTCTAAACTAATTGTCCCATTTGGATTTTCTATAAATATTCGTAGAAAATAATCTTTCCCTTCTTTTGCATATTGAACATCATACAATTGATATCCCAATGATTCAATTGTTTTTTCTATAAGAGTTTCCACTCTTTCTTCAATATTTGCCAAACTGTTTCCTCCTTTAATTTACGATTAAAGAGTGGGATTTGCTCCCACTCTTCTATGTCCTAACTATTTTGCATTATCATTATACACTTTTTTTCCATATTTTTCAAGTGTTTTTTTTATTTTTATTTAGTTACTATTTCACACTTCTCACACCCCCAATTTTGTAGAGTAGTCAAATTCAATAGTTATGTAATGCTTTTTCAGGAGGCAGTCAAAAAATCCAAGATAAGTATGGCTGTTGACATATATTATTTTGAAAATGTGGCTTAAGTGGGGAC
>CANPWE010000019.1 GCA_947581895.1 uncultured Clostridia bacterium
CTGCGCGCTTTGTACTCCATTGTTAATATATTTATCCCTTTTACATAACTATTGAATTTGACTACTCTATAAAGTTTGGTTATGTGAGAAGTGTTAAATATGGTAGGTCTAATTCAATAAAAACTTATAGTAATACTTGTAAAAAATTTAAGAACATGGTAGAATGATACATATTATGTATATTATAAAGGATGATGAATATGTCTAAATATTATGATTGGAAAGATAGGATAGTTGATGATGAGATAGATGAGGTAGTAAATATAATAAAAAATGATGGAATTATTGTTTTTCCAACAGAAACAGTATATGGAATTGGGGGAAATGCATTATCATGTAATGTAGTAAATAAAATTTATGATATAAAAAAAAGACCACGTCAAAAAGCTTTAACTATAATGGTTAAGAATATGCAGGAAATAAAAAAATATGCATATATTACTAATGAAATAGAGGAAAAAATCATAAAAAATTTTATGCCAGGACCTATTACTTTAATATTAAAAAAGAAGGAAAATTCAATGCTTGATTTAGTAACATCAGATAATAGTACAATAGGTATTAGAATTCCAAATAATGTAATAATAGAAAAAATTTTAAATAAATGTGAAGTACCTATTGCAGCACCAAGTGCTAATATTTCGGGAGAACCTAGTTCAATAAATTTAGAAAGTATTATAAAAGATTTTGATGGAAAAGTTGATGCATTAATAGATGGAGGAGAGTGCAAAGAAAAGATTTCTTCTACAATAGTTCGAGTTGATAATGGTGAAATAAAGATATTAAGAGAAGGAGTAATTACATTGAATGATATAAATAAAATCATAAATACGAAGAAAGATGTATAAATAAAAATTTATAAAAACATTATAATAATTGAAAAGGAGATAAAGTTTATGTATTTAATCATTGGTTTAGGAAATCCAGAAGATAATTATTCTAGAACAAGACATAATATGGGTTTTGATGTAATAAATAAAATTGCAGAAAAATTTGATATACAAGTAAATAAACAAAAATTTAAAGCTTTGTATGGAACTGGTATGATAAATGGTGAAAAGGTGATTTTGGTAAAACCACAAACATATATGAATTTAAGTGGTGAATCTGTTCAAGAGTTTGTGAATTTTTATAAAGTAGAAAATAAGGATATATTAGTGATTTATGATGATATAGATACAATACCTGGAAAAATAAGAATTAGAAAAAGTGGTGGTCCAGGAACTCATAATGGAATGAGATCTGTTGTAAGTTCACTAGGTTCAGAAGATTTTATGAGGATAAGAGTTGGTATAGGATGTCCAGAGTTTAAAGGTGAATTAATAAATTATGTAATTGGGTATATTCCAGATGAACAATATGAAATATTGAAAAAAGGAGTAGAACTTGCTAGTGAATCTGTTGAAGAGATTTTAAAAAATGGGATTGATATAGCAATGAATAAATTTAATTAGTGAAATTATAGTATTTAAAAATAATGGGAGTGTTGAATGAAAGAAATTATAGTAAATAGTTCAAAAGATAAAGAGATAATTACTTTAGTTGAAAATGGAAAGTTATTAGAGAAATATGAAGAATATGATGAATTAGAAAGATTAGAAGGAAATATTTATTTGGGAAAAGTTACAGATATATTACCAGGAATGCAGGCTGCATTTGTAGATATAGGTGATAGTAAAAACGCTTTTTTACATATTAAAGATGTTCTTCCAAAAATAAGTAATCAAACAGGAAATAAAAATGAGGACTTAAATAAGTATAATATAAAGGATTATGTAAGGATTGGAATGCCTGTAATTGTTGAAGTAAAAAAAGATAAAACAGATAAAAAAGGTGCTAAAGTTTCAACTAATCTAAATATAGCTGGTAAATTTATTGTATTAATTCCAAATACTGAATTTATAACTATTTCACAAAAAATAAGTGATAAAATACAGATAAAAAGACTAAATAATATTGTTAAAGATTTACATATAAGCAATTATGGAATAATTATTAGAACTTCAGCAGTAAATGCTAGTGAAGATCAAATAAAAGAAGATATACAATCAGTAATTAAAATATATGAAAATGTAAAAAATAAAGCTGATAAATTAATAAAAACAAATAAATATAATCCATCTTTGTTATTTGAAAAAGGGAATATTATAAAAAGACTATTAGTTGATATTGGAAACCAAGGTTTAGATAAAATAATAGTAAATAGTGAAAATACTTATAAAAATGTATTAGAACTTATAAAACAAGCAGGACTAAATATAAATGTAAAATTTTTAGAAAATGAAAATTTATTAGAATTATATGATTTAGAAAAACAAATTAATAAAATTTCAAATAGAAAAATATGGCTTGATTGTGGTGGATTTATTACAATAGATAAAACAGAAGCTTTAACTGCTATTGATGTTAATACAGGAAAATTCATAGGAAAAGAAAATATTGAAAAAACAGTTTTAAAAGTTAATTCTGAAGCTACTGTTGAAATAGCAAAACAAATTAGGGCAAGAGATATTGGTGGAATAGTAATTATTGATTATATTGATATGGATAGTAAAGAAGATGAAGATATTATTCAAAATTTATTGTTGGAAAATTTGAAAAAAGATAGGGCTAAAACACAGGTTATTGGATTTACTAAATTACATTTGTTAGAAATGACAAGAAAGCATATTTGTAGCTAGATATATTTATTAAAATTTATAAAATAGTATTTACAGAAATGTAAAAATATGCTAGAATATTAATCAGTAAATTATATATCAAAAATAATAGATTATAAAATCTTATTTTGGAAAAAAATTTTTTTATCTACCAAAAAATTTCATGAGTAAAATTTAATAATATTATGTTGGTCAAAATGGATTGTGAAGAAGGTGAATTATGTATTGATGTGGATGTGCAAAAAAACAGGAAGACTGATTATTAGTTTTGTAGTATCATGTTTTATTTATTTTAGTTTGTTCCATATTTATAAAATATCTACAAACAAAGTAGTTAATGAAAATGAAGAAAATAAAGATAAAAGTTTATATTTCTTCATTGACAGATGAATTTATAGTTTATATAATTGATTAAGAAAAATGTTAGAATATATATTAAAATTATACATTATAAAAAAATTTGAAGAAATACTTAACAAAATATCAGAACATAAAAAATAATTTAGAAGGTTGGATTTTTATGAAGAAAAAAATTGTTTATGTTAGTATTATTACGTTTTTTTTAATCATTATGATATTTCTTGGGGTTGTATTTTTAAGAAATAAACCTGATTTAAATTATAAATTAGAAGTAGTAAATGAAATTGATTATATGTTATATAGTGATAATAATAAATTTGGTGTTATTAATAAAAGTGGAGAAGTTGTTGTTCAGGCTATTTATGATGAAATACAGATTCCAAATCCATCTAAACCTTTGTTTATTTGTATGTATGATTATGACATAGAAAAAAATCAATATAATATAAAGGTTCTTAATGAAAAATCCGAACAAATTTTATATCAATATGTAGTAGTGGAAGCTATAAAAATAAATCCTGTAATGAATGATATTCCATATGAGAAAAGTGTCTTAAAATATAAGAAAGATGGTAAATATGGATTAATTGATTTTCAAGGAAATATAATTGTAAAAGCACAATATGAAGAAATAAATGGACTAGATTATAGGGAAGGATTATTAATTGTTAAAAAGAATGGTAAATATGGAGTAATTAACATAAATGGTGCAGTAGTCATAAAAACTAAATATGATAGTATCGAATCAGATGGATATTATGAAGAAGGAGCTAATTATGAAAAATCAGGGTTTATTGTTAATCAAAAATCTGGTGAAGATGATAGATATGGTTATATAGATTCTAAAGGTACACAAATTTTAGAAAACAAATATAGTCAAATACAGAGAATAATAAATACAAATAAAAATGATGATATTTATCTTGTAGCATTTGAAAATGGAAAAGCAGGTTTTTATATTAATAAGAAAAACATTATACAACATAAGTATGAAGATATTTTATATGAAATAAATAATGATTGTTTAGTATTACAAGAGGACTCTAAACAAGGAATTTCAGATTTTAATGGAAATATAATTATAGATATTAAATATGATAATATATTTGTATTTGGAAAATATATAAATGCTCAAAAAGATGGACAAGTAGATATATATAATTATGATACAAAACAAAAGGTTAATTATGATAATATTATAGGGTTAAGCCAAACTTCAAATGATAATTATTCAATTGCAATAACAAAAGATGAAAAATACAAAATCCTAGATAATCAAAACAATCAAATAAAAGAGTTTGAATATGATTATTTAGATTATATAGATGGAGATTATTTTATTGCATGTAATAACCAAAAATATGGTATTGTAGATATACAAGGAAATGAAATAATTGAATTAAGATATGATATTATACAAAAAATAGAAGATACGAAAATATTACAAGGTTTGTATATAGAAGGTAATATAACAGATTTAATTGCAGAAAACAAAGTTATATCAAGTATGGAAAATTGTGATATATATGTAAAAGAAAATTATATAATACAACAATCAGAAAATAATATTGAGTATATAGGATTTGATGGAAATGTTTTAAAAAATACTCAAATTTTGGATAGAGAATTATATGCATTTAAACAAGATGAAAAATGGGGATTTGTAAATAAAAATGATGAAATAATTATAAATCCAGAATATGATTTAGTAACAGAATTTAATGAATATGGTTATGCTGGGATAAAAAAAGATGAAAAGTGGGGAGTAATTAATTCAAATGGAGAAATAATAGTTGAACCTACATATAGTATAAGTTCAAATAATCCTAAATTTATAGGAAAATATTATGAATATGATCCAGGGTATGGTGAAGCTTATTATATTAGTAACAATATATAATGGAAAGGAGATTAAAAATGTATAAACAATTAGGAATTAGTGAAAAAGTAATAGAATTGTCAAAAAAGGTGGAAAAAGATATAGAAGGTGAATTTAGAAAAATAGATGAGGTATGTGAATATAATACTGCTAAGGTATTACATGCATTTCAAAAATATAATATATCTGATATGCATTTTGGAACTACAACAGGATATGGTTATGGAGATATTGGAAGAGATACTGCAGAAAAAGTATTTGCAGAAGTATTAGAAGCAGAAGATTGTCTTGTTAGAAATCAGTTTATATCAGGTAGTCATGCTTTAACAGTAGCATTATTTGCTTTTTTAAGACCAGGAGATACAATGCTTAGTATATGTGGAAAACCATATGATACATTAGATAAGGTTATTGGTATAGAGGAAAACAATAGTTCTTTAAAATCATTTGGAGTTAAATATGAAGAAATAGATATGGTAGATAATAATTTTGATTATGAAAAAATTAAAGAAAGAATATTACAAGGAAACATAAAATTGATTGAAATACAACGTTCAAGAGGGTATGCTACTAGAAAAAGTATAACATTAGATAAAATAGAAAAGGTTATTAAATTAATAAAAGAAAATAACAAAAACATTATAATAATGGTAGATAACTGTTATGGAGAATTTGTTGAAAAATACGAACCTACAGCTTTAGGTGCAGATGTTATTGTTGGTTCATTAATAAAAAACTTAGGTGGTGGAATAGCTACTAATGGTGCTTATATAGCAGGAAGAGCTGATTTAGTCGAACTTGCAGCAGAAAGATTAACTGTTCCTGGGCAAGGAAAGGAAGTTGGACCAAGTCAAGGAATGAATAAGTATATATTACAAGGATTATTTATGGCACCAAGTGTTGTAAGAAGTAGTTTAAAAACAGCAGTTTTTGCTAGTAAAATTTTAGAAGATCTAGGATATAACCCTGTTCCAAAATATAATGAAAAAAGATCAGATATAGTTCAAACTATAGAATTTGGAAGTGCTGATAAAGTAATAAAATATTGTCAGGGTATACAAATGGGTTCTCCAATTGATTCTAATTCTGTACCTGAACCTTGGGATATGCCTGGATATACAGATAAGGTAATAATGGCTGCAGGAGCATTCACACAAGGTTCTTCTATAGAATTATCTTGTGATGCTCCTATACGCCCTCCATATATAGCATTTATGCAAGGTGGGTTAACATATGAATATGGTAAGCTTGGAGTAATGAGAGCAATATCAAATTTATAAATAGGTTATAAGTCCTAATAAAACTTAAATTTAATAGGTAAGGAAAGAAAAATTTGAAAGTTGTTATTATAGGTGGAGGTCCTGCTGGTATGATGGCTGGGATTTCTTCTGCAAAAAATGGAAATGAGGTTGTCATTTTAGAGAAAATGAATATGCTTGGAAAAAAATTGCTTATTACTGGAAAAGGTAGATGTAATATTACTAGTAGTTTGAATATTTCTGAGTTTATACAAAATATACCTGGAAATGGCAGATTTTTATATAGTAGTTTTGAAAAATTTACGAATCAAGATATAATAGAATTTTTAGAAAAGCATAATGTTAAGGTAAAAGAGGAAAGAGGTAATAGAATTTTTCCTGTTAGTGATAAATCTATAGATGTATTAAATGCTTTTTTGGAAGAGTTAAAAAAGTTGAATGTTAAGATTATAACTAATGCAAAGGTTGAAAAAATAATAACAGAAAATACACAATCTGGAATAAGTAAAAATTCTAATAGTGTTTCAACAGATGAAACATCAATAGGATTAAAATGTTCAACAATAGCAAAAAAAGTAATTGGTGTGGTATATATAAAAAATGAAAACCGAATTGTTGAAAAAGCAGATAAAATAATTTTAGCAACAGGAGGAAATAGTTATCAATCTACTGGCTCAACTGGTGATGGATATAATATAGCTAAAGAATTAGGACATACTATAACTAAAATTGTACCTTCACTAGTACCAATGACAGCAAATAATATAAAAGAAAAAGAACAGAACAATGAATTTGTATATAACAGTAATTATGAAAACTCTTTGAATTTGTGTAAAGATTTACAAGGACTAAGTTTAAGAAATGTAGAAATAAAATTTGAGGATATAGAAAAAAATAAGATTATATACAAAGATTTTGGAGAAATGTTGTTTACACATTTTGGAATATCTGGTCCAACAATATTAAGTGGAACAGCACATTTATTAAGATATAAAGATATAGAAAAATTACTAAAAAATGGAAAGATTATATTAAGGATTGATTTAAAACCAGCTTTAAATGAGGAAAAATTGGATTTGCGAATATTAAGAGATTTTGAGAAAGATAAAAATAAAATTTTTAAAAATAGTTTAAGTGAATTATTACCTCAAAAATTAATAAAACCAATTATACAATTGTCTGGAATTAATGAAAATAAAAAAGTGAATGAAATTACCAAAATAGAAAGATTAAATTTAGTAAAAATATTAAAGAATTTTATAGTAGTTGTTACAGAATTTAGACCAATAAATGAAGCTATAATAACTTCAGGAGGTATTAGTATTAAAGAAATTAATCCAAAAACAATGGAATCAAAAATAGTGGAAGGATTGTATTTTGCAGGAGAAGTAATTGATGTAGATGCATATACAGGAGGTTTTAATTTACAAATTGCTTATTCTACTGGATATGTAGCAGGACAAAATATTTAAAAATAAAGAAAGGAGTGTATGTTTATTTAAGTTATTAAATATATCATACAAGAAAATATATGTTTTTAACAATTCAAGAACAAAGATTAGAAGAAGAAATTGTGGAAAAAAAATCCAAATTTATTGGAACTTTATTTTATGTTAAAAATGAAGAAGATGCCCAAGAACAAATTAAAAACATAAAAAAGCAATATCATGATGCCAGACATAATTGTTTTGCATATAGAATTATGACACAAGATGGTATAGTTGAAAGATTTAGTGATGATGGAGAGCCAAGTGGAACTGCAGGTGGACCAATGCTAAATATTTTGTCAAAAAATAATTTATGTAATGTATTAATAGTTGTAACAAGATATTTTGGAGGTATTTTACTTGGAACAGGTGGTTTAGTTAGAGCATATTCAGAAGCTACAACCAAAGTTATAAATAATGCAACAATAGCTAATGAAACTTTAGGATTGGAAATAGAAGTTGAAATTGATTATACACAATTAGAGCTACTTAAATATTATTGTAAGAAAAATAATATTTGTATTGTAAATATTGTATATGAAAATAATATAAAATGTTATTTAGAAGTTACTAATGAAGAATTAGAAAATTTTTTAAATAGAAATAAGAATAATTGTAATATCCTAGAATATAAAATTGTTATGAGGAAAAATATAAGAAAGTCCTTTATATAATGTTTAATAAAATAATATATAACAGAATTGAAGAAAAAAAGTGTTAATTTAAATGAAAATAAACTTCAAAAATATAAATAAAAATACAGTAATTGGAAAAAATTTACATTAATTGGAAAAAATTTCCAAAAACTATTGCAAAACTTTTAAATAAATAATATAATTTGAATTGTAAAATTTTTCCAATTTTACAAAAATAAATTAAACAGGAGGATGAAAAAGGTGGATAATAAAATAACAGTATTAATAGCAGATGATAATCATGATTTTGCTATGACATTATTAGGATATTTAAAAGAGGAAAAAGATTTGGAAGTTGTTGGTGTAGCAAAAGATGGAAAAGAAGCATCTGAATTAATATCAATTACTAAACCTGATATAGCAATATTAGATGTTATAATGCCACATTTAGACGGCCTAGGAGTATTAGAAAAAGTAAATGAATCACAAATGGAAAAGAAACCAATATGTATAATGTTATCGGCAGTAGGACAAGAAAAAATAACACAAAAGGCAATAGATTTAGGAGCACAATATTACATAATAAAACCATTCGAAATAAATGTATTAATAAAAAGAATAAAAGAAATAAAAGCATTTCAACCAATGGGAAATAAAGTAAGTTTTATGACTAAAGAAATAAGAGCACCTTATATAGAGATACAGCAAGAGAAAAAGAATTCTTCAGATAATTTAGAAGCGTTAGTAACAAACATAATTCATGAGGTTGGAGTACCAGCACATATTAAAGGATATCAATATTTAAGAGAAGCTATTATGATGGTAGTAAATGATATTGATGTAATTAATCAAATTACAAAACAATTATATCCAGAAATAGCAAATAAATATCACACAACACCAAGTCGTGTTGAACGTGCAATTCGCCATGCAATAGAAGTTGCCTGGGCACGTGGTCAAGTTGATACAGTTGAAAGTATATTTGGATATACAGTTTCAAATTCTAAAGGAAAACCTACTAATTCAGAATTTATAGCAATGATAGCTGATAAACTAAGACTTGAAATGAAAACAGCATAAATATTATTTATTAAACTTTACATATATAAGAATAAAAAATGAAAAATGGCATACTCTACAATAATAAACAGAATACATATAATATGTGGAGGAAAAATGATAAAAAATAGTGTAGAGTATAAAAGGTTTGTATGGGAGTTAAATAATATTATTAGTATAAATAACAAAAACAATGAGATAGTTTTCCTATGTATTGGTACAACTACAATCATAGGAGATTCATTTGGTCCAAATGTAGGAACTTTATTAAAAAAGTTCTTGAATCAAAATAAAAATATAAAAGTTATAGGGGATTTAAAAAACGCTATGACATATAATGAAATAGAAAATAATATAGACTATATAAAAGAAAAATATTCAAATAGCTTAATAATAGTACTAGATTCAGCTTTATCAGCTAGACATAATATAGGCAAAATATTTGTTCAAAACAGAGGATTGAAATATGCAGAATCTTTAAGAAAACAGAATGATTATATAGGAAATATTAGTATAAAAGCAGTAGTGGGTGAAAATGCAAATAATAATATAGAAAATTTTAAAACTCTGAAAAAAGTATCAATAGATCAAGTAAAATTAATGTGTAATATTGTTTCAAAAGGGATAATTGATGTAATGAATAAAAAAGAAAATAATGGAAAAAATATCTATAAATAAATAATAAGTATTTAAAGAAAGGAGCATATAGTTATTTAATAATATATTAATTTATCATATTAAAAATTTATTAAATACACTATATAGTTAGAATTTATGGATATTAATAAAATGAGGAACATTGTTATCTTGAAAGATTTACCATCTAATTTAGTTGAAGAGGCATTTGTTATATTAAAGAAAAATCAAAAAATAAAAAAATTGGAGTATGCAGATAATAAATCAGATAATTTTTCTGAGGATAATAATAGAGATAATGAAGACGAATATGTTGTAAAAGAAGCGGAATTATTAATATCAAATTATATAAAAAAATTAGAAAATCAAGATTTAACAGGTAAAAAGGTTGTTATGGAATTAGTTAAAAAGTATAATAAATTAAAAATAATTGCAATTGTATTAGGTAGTGTTTTATCAATGAGTTGTTTATATATTTTAAATATATAATTAATTCCTATAATAAGTTTTTCTGCATAAAAAGAATAATATGACATATAATTTAAAGACAAGTATGAAATATATCATACTTGTTTTTTTTATTACATTAAGTAGGGAGATGTTTACATATGGAAAGAGTCATTTCTCCAGAGGAAAGAATAAGAAGGGCAGAAGAAATTTATTATAGAAGACAATCACAAGGAATAAGAGTTTCTACAAGTTCTGTAAATGTAAGAAATAGTAATAAAATTTCATTAGGGAAAAAAATGATCATACAAATTTTAATATGTGTTGTAATATATACAGGATTTTGGATATTAAAGGGATATAATAATGTTTTTAGTGAAAATGTAATAAATCAAATAAAAAATATATTAAATTATGATATAAATTTTCAGGAATTGTACAATCAATGTATGGAATATTTTAATAATAATTTTAATAATATTATAAAGGTTGAAGATGAAACACAAGATATACAAGAAAATGTAAATCAGGATAATCAGCAAAATAGTAACACAAATGATGAAAACATACAAAATAATTTAGTTGAAGAAAATGTTCAATTAGATGAAAGTAATTCTAATCCAGAAACTTTACAGGAAAATCAAACTACTACTAATGTAAATGAACAAAACCAAACCCAAAATAATGAAATTAACACAAACGAAAATTCTCAAAACTTAGAAGGAAACAATAATCAAGGAATAATAACAGATGGAACTCAAAAAGCCAAAATTGATGCTGAAAATGAAACTCAGATGAATGAGGATGCAGAATATATAAAACAAAATTACAATATAATACAACCTATACAAGGAACAATAACATCAGGATTTGGAAATAGAGAGGAAACCGAAATAATATCTGGTTTTCATCAAGGAATGGATATTGCAGCAGTAACAGGAACTGAAATACATGCTGCTATGGAAGGAACTGTTATTGCTGCTTCATATGCTGGAGATTATGGAAATCATATAAAAATTCAAAATGGAGATGTATTAACTGTATATGCACATTGTAGTGAACTTGAAGTAAATGTTGGAGATTATATTAATCAAAATCAAGAGGTAGCAAAAGTAGGTGCAACAGGAAAAGTAACTGGATCACATTTACATTTTGAAATTAGAAGAGATGGCAGATATGTTAATCCAGAATTAATATTGAATTTTCAGTAAAGTATAATGTTTGGTAGAAGATATAATATAAGAATTTAAAAATAATATAGATAAAATTTTAATAAATAGAAATTTTATTAGAAAGGATATTACAAACAATGCAAATTAGAATAAATATAAAAATTTTTATTTTTATAATAATTTTCTACCTAACAAGGCAAATAGAGATATATGGAATATTAATGCTTTTTGCTTTTCTGCATGAATTAGGTCATCTATTTGCAGGACTCCTTTTAGGGTTTAAACCTCAATCATTAACTATAAATCCATTAGGATTATCAATAAATTTCAAGGTTAAGGAAGAAGATTATAATGAAAAAATAAAAAATGGTAATATGTTAGCATTAAAAAAACTGATAATAGCAACTAGTGGACCAGTAGCCAATTTTTTATTAGTTATGTTATTTTCAATATATGATATAAAAATATTTGGAATTTCACAAGAATTATTAGTTTATTCAAATTTATTAATAGGTTTGTTTAATATGATTCCAATATATCCTTTAGATGGTGGAAGGATATTAAAAAATGTTTTACATATAATAACAGGATTAGAAAACACATATAATTATATAAATCTTATATCAAATATAAGTGTTATAATATTAACAATGTTTTCAAGTATAAGTATATTATATTTGAAGAATATATCAATTTTGTTTATTATAGGATATTTGTGGTATTTAGTAATAACTGAAAATAGGATGTATGCACAAAAATTAAAAATATACAAAATAATAGATAACACAATGAATTTTAGAAATATAGGTAAATAAAATAATAAAAAGCGTCACACACATATATGACGCTAAAAATTAATCAATATTACTATGTTCTTTTTCTAGTTCAGAAGTACAATGTGGACATCTTGTAGCTTTATATGCAATTTCTGTATAGCAGAAAGGACATAGTTTTGTTTCAGGTTCTTTTTCTTCTTTTGATTTTTTATTGTTTCCTCTTTTTCCACTAGGGATAAAAGAAGACAATTTTTCTAATTGCTCTTTACTTTTCTTATTAGCAGTATTAATAGTTTTAACCATTAAAAATAAAATAAAAGCAACTATCAAAAAGTTAATAACAGCAGAAATGAATGAACCATAATCTAAAGCTTGATCATTCCATAGTGGAATAGTACCTTGTACATCAGCACCACCAATTAATCCTAGTAATGGTTTGATGAAAGAATCTGTGAAAGCTGTAACAATATCAGCAAATGCACTTCCTATGATAACACCAATAGCTAAATCCATTACATTACCTTTTGATATAAATGCTTTAAATTCTTTAAACATAATATTTCCTCCTTTTAAATTTTTGTATACATAAAATATACACTATAATATAAATTTTGTCAATTTTTGTAAAAAAAATATGGTATAGTCCTTAAAAAATGTAAAATTATAGGTGAATTGTAAAAAAATAAAAAATTAAAGGAATTGACATTAGAAATAAGATAAGATATACTAATTTTAGACATAATTTTTTAAATATAAAATTTAAATAATTAAAGGAGATGTATGAAATGGAAGAAGAAAATAAGAAAAAATCAAGCAAAGTATTATTAATTGTAATATCAATTATAACTGTTATAGTTATTGGAATTGTTATTTTTATAGTTGCTGGTGGTGACGAATTATTTACTAAAAATAATGAAAAAGAAGATACATCATCTTCTAAAGTAATTGATGAAGAAGATGAAAAAGACAGTAAAAGTAGCAAAAATAAAGATGATGAAGAAGATGAAAAAGACAGTAAAAGTAGCAAAAATAAAGATGATGAAGAAGATGAAGAAGACAGTAAAAGTAGCAAAAATAAAGATGATGAAGAAGATGAGGAAGACAGTAAAAGTAGCAAAAATAAAGATGATGAAGAAGATGAAGAAGACAGCAAAAGTAACACAAACAAAGATGATTCTAAAAACAGTAGTAAATCAAATTCAAGTAAAATTACCTCTAAAGAATTTGCTATAGATGGAGTATCTTATAAATTAGGTGTAAATTATTCTGAATTAGAAAAAAATGGATGGGAAATAAATTTAGAAGGCGAGAGTAATGACAAAATAAAAGCAAAAACAAAAGATTATAATTCATGGGAATTAAGAAATAGTAAATATGATAAGGACTTTGTTACTGTGTATTTTAGGAATAATTCTGATAAGGAAGCTAATGTTAAAGAGTGTCAAATATGTGAAATAAGGATATCAAATTATACTAATGATTTACAATTTAAATTTGAATTACCAGGTGGAATAAAATTTGGTAGTACACAAGAAGAAGTAAAAAAAGCATATGGAGAACCAACAGTAGGAGATGATGAAGGTATGTCATATTATCTTGATGATATTAACTTATATTTGGGATTTGATAAAGATGGAAAGATAAATTATATAAACTACTATTTAAATTAAATAATGTATAGAAGGGAAAATAATTATGAAAAATACAAATGATAATAATGATAATTTAAATAATTTTAATGAAAATAAAGTTAACCAAAGTAATGCAAAATCAAATACTAAATTAAATAAAAATTCTAAAAAGCTAAGAGGAACTAATATAGCAATAATTATAATGATTTTATTAATAATAACTAGCTTAATTATTTTAGGAGTATATTTATATTCAAAATATTCAAAAAAATCAGAAAAAACCAATACAGAAGCTGGTTCAACATCAACAGGAACAAAAACAGTAATGATATATATGTGTGGTTCTGATTTGGAAAGTCAAGGAAAAATAGGAACACTGAATTTAAAAGATTTAATGAATTCAGATATTGATTATGATAATATTAATATTGTATTATGTGCAGGTGGTTCAGAAAAATGGTATACTCCAGAAATTTCAACTTCTGAAACATCTATATATACAATTAATAAAGATGGAATAAATAAAGTACAAAAACAAAATAAATTAGACATGGGAGATGAAGATACAGTAACAGGTTTCCTTGATTATGTATATGATAATTACAAAACAGATGAATATTATCTAATGTTTTGGAACCATGGATCAGCTCTAGCTGGAATAGAATTTGATGAATTAAGTAAAAATAATATTGATTTGGCAAGTTTAGATAATTGTTTAGAGGCTTCAGAATTCAATTCAAATGATATTAAATTTGATTTGGTAATATTAAATAATTGTTTAATGGGCTCAATTGAAACAGCTGATATATTTTCAAATTATGCGAATTATTTAGTAGCATCAGAAGATGTAATGTATGGAGACCGTACAATAAATACATTTGAATTTTTGGATGGTATAAAAACTGATGATGGTGCTATAGAGATTGGAAAAAGTTATATAGATTGTTATGTAAATTCAACTAAAAAAGCTGATGCAACTTTAAATATAACTTGTTCATTAATAGATCTAAGTAAAATAGAAGACATAATAGATAATTTAGAAGATTATATTGAAGATATTGACTTGGATCAAGAAAGCTATAAAAAAATGACACAAATTCGTTCAAGGGACGTGTATGAATATCAAAAATGTTCAAATTATTATGATATGGTGGATTTATATGAATTAGTCACTAAACTAGAACCAATAAATAGTAATAATAAGAACTTAACGGATTCAATAGAAGAAGCTGTAATATATAATTCTACAACAGATAGACATTCAAATGGAATTTCAATATATTTTCCTGAATCTAATGATTGGACAAAGATATATAAAACAATTGATTTTTCATCTATATATGAGGACTTCCTAGAAGAATATATTGATATATATACTGGTAAGAAAACTATTAGCTTTTCATTAGATAATAAAAATATTGAAAAAGTAGAAAATGGCTTTTCTATGCAATTAACAGAGGAAGAAGCAAGTATATACAAAGATTCAGAATTTATTGTATTTGAAGATAATGATGATGGAACATATACACCAGTATTAACATCACCATATACAAGTATAGATGATAATGGATTAATAACAGCAGATATAGATAAAAAGATTATAACATTAGTAGATGAAAACAAAGAACCATTATTAGATTTAGGATATCTATTTGAACTAGATAGAACAGATGAATACACATTGTTTGGATTGGGAATGGTTTTATCAGGAAAACCAGGTGAAGATTATATAAACCCACTAACATCAGTAATGGCAGTTCTAAAGTCAAATAATGATGGAAGTATAGAACTTGTAAAATATATTAATTGGAGTAAAGATGAAGATGGAAATTTATCAACAAATGGTACTATAATAGATATAAATAGTGATGAATATAGTAAACTTATGTTTATAAAAAGTAAAAGAACAATTAATTTAGATGAAAATGGAAATTATTTAGGATTAGGTGAAGCTGAAGAAGTTAATGGAGTTGAATTAGATATAGATGATGAATTTAGCTTTATCCATAGTGATTTAGATCCAAGTAAAAAATATGTTGGTGTATTTTGTGTAGAAGATGTTTATGGGGAAAAATATTTTTCTAAGTTAATTAATATAGAAGTTCAACAATAAGAAGAACAATAAATAAATAGATAAAAATTTCATAAACCTTCTAAAATAAGCATAAAATTAAATAGCTTATTTTAGGAGGTTATATTTATGTTTTTGGTATTTAATAAACAAAAAATATATTCGTATTTAGTAGCATTAAGTACAGTAGTAGCATTATTTATTGTTGCGGCTACTTTTACAAGTAAGTCAGAGGACATAGTTGAAACAATGTCTCAAGCAAAGTTGTTACCTATCTATAATGTTCAAACTGAAGAACAAAAAATTGCATTTACAATGAATTGTGCATGGAATGCAGATGATATTGACTCAATATTAGAAACACTTGAAAAACATAAAACCCATATAACATTTTTTATGGTAGGTGACTGGGTAGATAAATATCCAGAAGCAGTGAAAAAAATATCAGATGCAGGACATGAAATTGCCAATCATTCAGATGGTCATAAACATGTAAATAATTTAAGTTTAGAAGATAATGAAAAAGAAATAATAAACTGTTCTGATAAAATAAAAAAAATAACAGGAAAATCAACAGTATTATATAGAGGTCCTTATGGAGAATATAATAATACAGTAATACAAGCTGCAGAAAATCAAAAACATACTACAATACAATGGTCATTAGATACTTTAGATTATGAACGGTTTAACTGGAGATGAAATGTGGGCAAGACTAGATGGTAAAATAAAAAATGGTGATATAATATTATCACACAATGGAACTGAACATACTGCAGATAGTTTAGATAAGTTATTAACTAATATTGAAGAAAAAGGATTTCAAGTTGTTACTGTTTCAGATTTAATTTATACTGATAATTATGTAATTGATAGTAATGGAACACAAAAGCAAAAATAAGTACATAATATCAAGCCTTAAGTTTATGTTATGAATAAATTATAAAAAAGATGAAATACTAATCAAAAAGGAGATTAAAATGATATTTATTGGTATTGTTACAGATTCAAAAAGTGAAAAAGATATTGAAAAATTATTATCATATAATAAATTTTTGAATGAAAATAATGTAATATTTATAAAAGATAAGAATATAGATAATATAAAGAATGTTCATTTTGATACAGTAATAATAAATAATAAATTTGAAAAAGTAGATGAATTAAATAAAATATTAAAAAATGCAAAAAATGTAATTATAAATATAGATGTGGATGCAAAATGTGAAGATTTAAATATAACAAATTTAAATTTAATAACATATGGTTTTAATTCAAAATCAAGTATTACTATATCAAGTGTAACAGATGATGATGTATTAATTTGCGTACAAAGAAATATATATAATAATTATGGAGAAATAGAATTACAGGAAATAAAGTTAGAAAACAATGAAAATTACAATATATATGATCTTATTATAGTTTTAGTGTTGTTTATGATGTATGTACCAAATCATGATAAAATTAACATAAATGGTATAAAATAAAAAATATTCAAAAAAATAACTTTTTATGTAGACAAAATGAAAAAAATGTTGTATAATAGAAAATATGAAATAAAAATTTGTACATTATGATTAAAATATAATAAACAAATAAGGGGAGGAAATAAACTTGAATACAAATTATTTAGAAAATAACCACCTAGTATTAGTGGGAAAGGTTACAAGTGATAAAAGATTTAGTCATGAGATTTATGGAGAGAAATTTTACATATTTGATTTAGCAGTTCCACGTTTAAGTGGAAATGCAGATATTATTCCAATAACTGTATCTGAAAGATTACTTTCAATTAATGAATTAAAATATGATTCAAAAATTACAGTAGAAGGTCAATTTAGATCATATAACAGTTATGAAAATGAAAAAAACAAACTTGTACTTACAGTTTTTGCTAAAGAAATTAAATTTATGGAAAATCAAGAAGAAGAAATTGAAGTAAGTAAAGATGTGATTTCAAATGAGGTAACATTAAATGGTTACATATGTAAAAAACCAATCTATAGACAAACTCCATTTGGAAGAGAAATTTCAGATTTATTGTTAGCTGTTAATAGAGCATATAATAAATCAGACTACATACCATGTATAGCATGGGGAAGAAATGCTAGATTTTGTGAAAATATTCCTGTAGGAACAGAAGTAAAAATAGTAGGAAGAGTTCAATCTAGAACATACGAGAAAAAGTATGAAGATGGAAGAACTGAAACAAAAGTAGCATATGAAGTTTCAGTTTCAAGTTTAGAAGTTGTAAATCAAGATGATGATTCAAGTGATAATAAAGATACAGAACAACAGGCAATTTAAAATATTGTAGATGATTAAGAAAGAACTATTAAATAAATACCCAGCCTAAGCATAGATTTAGACTGGGTATTTATTATTTTTTTTCTTTTGGTATGATGATTTTGTTTTTATCTGTTTTTTGTTTAGGTCTCTCGATATCAAGATGTGTACTAACAGAAGAAATTCCTAAATTACCTTTACCTTTAACTATTTCAATTTTTGGTTTTTTTTCATTTTTTGTTTTTTTTTCATTTGACATATCAATGCACTTCCTTTTAAACTTTTTTTAATAGTAACATATTAGAAAAAAATGTTCAAGATGTGAATAAAAAATTTTTTAATTATGATTTAAAATGTGTAACTTGACAGAGTTAATTAAAAATGATTTAATATACCATATAAAAAGGAGAGATTACATATGGAATATAGGAAACAACAGGGTATAATTGAATCAATTTTATTTGCAGCAGGAAGACCAGTTGAAGTTAAGGAATTAATGTCTGCGACTGAATTAGGACAAGATGAAATTATATCAATTGTAGAAATTATGAAAAATGAATACATAAATGAAAATAGAGGAATTGAAATTATAAAAGTAAATGATTCATATCAATTATGTGCTAAAAAAGAAAATTATGAATATATATATCCTGTTTTTGATAAAAGGAGTAAACCAAATTTATCAAATGCAGCTTTAGAGGTTATTGCTATAATTGCTTATAATCCTAAAATAACAAGAGCTGAAATTGAGGCAATTCGTGGTGTAGGGTCAGATGGAAGTATATATAAATTACTAGAATATGAATTAATACAAGAAGCTGGAAGATTAGATGCACCTGGAAGACCTACTATGTATGAAACAACTTCTAAATTTTTAACAATGTTTGGATTAAGCAGTTTAGATGAATTGCCTGAATTACCTAGATATAAGTTAGATGAAAACCAACAAATTATTATTGATGAATATGTTGATAATGAAGGAATATTAGTGAATGATGAACAATAAGTGGTAAATTTGTAATAATAAATATGAAAAAAGACCTAGTATAAGTTATTATAATAAAACCATGATATACTTAAACTAGGTCATTAATTAGGATTTTTTTTTAAAATATGCACAATCATGGTTAGTATTGTAAGATTGACGTATAGTGTTGTTTAATGTGCATTTTCCATCTTTTTGATGTATGCAATTACATGAACAATTAATAGTTGTCAATGTTATCACCTCTAATATTTTTATTATGTGTATATTTTGTAAAATTATGTGGTTTTTGATATTTTTTTTGTAGGTAATTTTTTAGCTACAAAGTTTAGTTATGTGAGATGTGTTAAATAGTAACATACTTAGGCAAAAAATTTGTAAAAAGTCTTGATTTTTTTTGTAAGATATGTTAGTATTATAAATAGTCAATTTAATAAATGCATATAGGAGGTGCAATAAAATGGCAAATTGTGAAATTTGTAATAAAACAAAGAATTGGGGAAATAAATTAAGCATTGCTCGTTCACATGTAAGTAAAAGAACTTCAAGAACATTTTCACCAAATTTAAGAACAGTAAAAGCTGAAGTAAATGGTGAAGTAAAAAGAATACATGTATGTGCAAAATGCTTACGTTCAGGTAAAGTTAAAAGAGCATAAGTTTTATATATAAATTGGGTTAAATTAGATTATAAATTATAATTTAATTTAACCCAATTTATTTTTACATTATTAAAGTCAGGTATAATCTTAATAAAAATACCTGACACTAAAAAATATGTAATTTTAGTCTTTAATTCCAAAAATTAATTTAACAATTCCTCGTAAACATTTGGGAACTTTTTTTACAACAATAGTCATTTTCAACACACTCCTTTATTCTAACATGTTAGCCATATAAGACCAACTATGCATACTGCAATACCAATAGCAAAAAGCCATCCTGTAAGTGGAAGTAATAATACTAAAAGTATTCCTAAACCTAAACCTATAAAACAGACTCCAAAAGTCTTTTTAAATAAACTAAACATAATATATTACCTCCTCTATTTAGTATATAATATTAAATTAAATATTAAATGTTACATAAAACAAATAAGAAATTAAATCAAATTTTAAAAAAGTGTTTGCCAAATTAAATTTATATGTTATTATAAATAATATAAAAAGTAAGGGAGAAATGTAGAATGAAACAAGAAAATGACGAAGAACAAAGAGGAATAATACGCAAAATATTTGGAGCAATTTTAAAGATAATTATAATAATAGTTATTTTAGTAGGTGTATCTTTTACATTAAGAATTGCACCAAATTATGTAAGAAATGAAATAACAGACCAAACAAATCTTGTAATAAATTTTTCTAATGTAACTGGAAAAACAAAACAAGATGTTTTAATTGACGATAATATAATATATTTGTCTTTAGATGATATAAAAAATTATTATGATGATAATATATATTATGATGAACAATATAATCAGATAGTAACTTCATCAGAAACAAAGTTAGCAGTATTAAAAATAGATGAAAACAAAATGCTGGTAAATGGTACAACTATAAAAATCAAAGGATGTGCTAAAATTCAAAATGATATTTATTATTTGCCTATATCAGAAATGGAGGATATATATAATATAAAAGTTACAAATGCTGAAAATAAAGTCATAATAGAATCTTTAGATAAAAAACTTACAACTGGTATAGCAAATAAAAAGCTTAATATTAAGTATAAAACCACTTTCTTTTCAAAAACTATAGAAAAAATTAATGAAGGAGATAAGCTAGTAATAGCAGAATCTGAAGAAAATACATTACCAGAAGGTTGGATAAAAGTCCGTACACAAAATGGAAATATAGGTTATGTAGAACAAAAAGATTTAAGAGATATAAAAGTTGAAAGAGAAGAAAAGGTATATGAAAAACCAATTGAAGGAAATATAAGTTTAGCATGGGAA
This sequence comes from uncultured Clostridia bacterium, assembly GCA_947581895.1. Classification (GTDB taxonomy): domain Bacteria; phylum Bacillota; class Clostridia; order TANB77; family CAG-508; genus CAG-492. Next base: position 21,303 of record CANPWE010000019.1, read on the forward strand.
TATTTTTCAGAATATGCTAAAGCACCAGATAATACAGGAATTGAATATAATGGAGTAAATATAGTTTCACCATCTTTCTTTAATTTAAATCTAGAAGATACTGAAAAAGAAGATATATCTAAACAAGATGTTATTGAACAAGCAGATTTCATAGAAAATATTGGTGAAGAAGGAATTCAATATATAAATTGGGCAAAAGAAAATGGATATAAAGTTTGGCCTAAATTTACAAATGATACATTATCAACAACAATAGATGAATTTTCAGTTATAATAAATGACTATGAATTAAGAAATCTTATGATAAATGATATTTTAAATTATGCAGAGGAATATGATTTAGATGGTATAAATTTAGATTTTGAATATATGTATAAAAATGATAATGAAGCATTTTCAAGGTTTATTATAGAATTAGCACCACAATTAAGAAACAAAGGAATATGTTTATCTGTTGATGTTACAGCTCCTGATGGAGGAGACAATTGGTCTTTATGCTATAATAGAAATATAATTGGTGAATTAGCAGATTATGTAGTATTTATGGCTTATGACCAATATGGTACTTCTTCTTTAGGAACAACAGCTGGATATAATTGGATAGAGAATAGTATAAATAAATTTTTAAATAATGATACTGATAAGGTTCCTTCTGAAAAACTTATATTAGGTTTACCTTTTTACACAAGACTTTGGAAGACTAAAGATGGAGAGGTAATTGGAAAGCCAGAAGTAATTTTTATAAAAAACATTGAAGAAGCAATACCAGATAATGCATCAAAAGAATGGTTAGAAGATTTAAGACAATATTATGTTCAATATGAAAAAGATGGATATATATATAAAATGTGGGTTGAAGATGAAGACTCTTTTGCAGAAAAAATAGATTTAGTTGAAAAATATAATTTAGCAGGTGCTGCATACTGGAGAAAAGGATTTGATTCAGATAGTATTTGGGAAATTATAAAGAAAAGCTTAAATTTGTAATAAATAAATAACATCAGCATAAAATATAAAAAAATATATTATGCTGGTGAGTTTATGTTATATAAGAATAATAAGATAATAGGATATATAAGATATGATAACAGGGTTTATGAGAAATCTAGTGAAAAATGCATAAAATTATTTAGAAAGATTTTTATAAAAGTTAATATAGAATTTATAGAAAATGGAGTAATTATAGTAATTCCACAATATAAGAATTATAATAAAAAAGTTTTAAATATAATAATAAATCAATTAAATTTATATATAAAAAAATATAAAATTGATTATTTAGTTTTTGAAGATAATATGCAATTTCTAAAGGATAATTTTACAAATATAAATACACTAAATGGAAAAATTTTTATGAAATTTTCATTATTAAAAATTTTAGAATATATATTTGATATCAACCAAAAAAATATGAATTTGGAAAATGTTTATATTTTTGTGAATCAATATACAAAAAACAATATATATATAATAGAAACATTAATTAAAAAATTTAGAACTGTAAATATAATTACAGAGAATTTAAAATTTTATAAGAATTTAGAAAATTCTCTATATAAAGAAGGAATTTTAATTACTGTTTCAAATAATAAACACAAGAGTGCTAAAAATGCAAAATATATTATTAATATGGATTTTGAAAAAGAAACTTTTGAAAAATATAATATTAATATGAAATCAATTATAATTAATTTAACAAATGAATCCAATTTTTTCGAAAAGAATTTTAATGGTGTATTAATAAATAATTTTGAAATATGTATGAATAAAGATATGATGAGTTTTATTAATGAATTTTATGGGAATATAAATGAAAAAATATATATAGAAAGTCTTTTATGTTCTGGTGAGGAATGTTATGAAAAAGTAGAAGAATTGAATAAACAATATGGTAGTGAAGTTTTTTCTTTAACTGGTGTCAGAGGTTTATTACAGAAATGTGAATTTTTAGTATAAAGTATTGACAAACGGTTAAAACTGATTTAAGATAAAAAAGACACATTTACATAAAGGAGGGAAAAAATGGGAGAAAAAGAAGTAATATTAACAGAGGAAGGTTTTAAAAAATTAGAAGAAGAATTAGAATATTTAAAAACAGAAAAAAGAGCAGAAATAGCCGAAAGAATAAAAGTAGCTTTAGGTTTTGGTGATTTATCAGAAAATTCAGAATATGATGAAGCTAAAAGTGCACAAGCTGCTAATGAAGATAAAATAGCTGAATTAGAAAATAAGGTTAGATATGCTAAAATTATAAATGACTCTGAAATTGATACAAAAACAGTTCAAGTTGGAAATACTGTTAGATTATGGGATGAAGAGTTTGAAGAAGAAGTTGTATATACTATAGTAGGATCAACAGAAGCTGATTTATTACAAAATAAAATTTCAAACGAATCTCCAATAGGTCTAGCATTACTTGGTTCAAAAAAGAATCAAATAGTAGAAGTTCAAGCACCTGTAGGAGTTACTAAATATAAAATTTTATCAATAACTAAATAAATAAAAAGGAAACGAGTTTTCGTTTCCTTTTTGTATTAAGAAGAAATTAGTTCTATAAAATAAACTGTTTAATTATTAATATAATAAACTGATATGAGATTTTATTTTTTTAAATACTATAATTTTAATGCACTTTCTAAAGCTAAAACAATCATATTATTCAAAGATCTTTCTCTTTCATCAGAAGAAATTTCTTGTTTTTTGTAATGTGAGTCTACTACAGTCAATAAACAAGCAGCTTTTTTATTTAGATATTTAGCAGTATAAAATAAAGCAAAAGACTCCATTTCAGCAGCAGTTATATTAAGGTCTTTTGGTAATCTATTTAATAAAACATTTAAATCATCAACATAATAATCAAAACATTCTCCACAAAGCACATTTCCTGATATACAATTTATATTATGTTCATCTGAAGTTTGTTTTATAATTGAATTTAAATTTTCATCAGCCTCAATTAAATGGCAATCTGTATTATTTAAAGCTTTAGCAAAATTGCCCTCAGTATAACTTTTTTCAACTAAGATAGTATCAAAAATATTTAAAGATTCATCATATGCTCCACAAGAGCCTATACGAATAATAGTATCTACATTATAAAATTTATATAACTCATAACAATAAATTCCAATACTAGGCATTCCCATACCAGAAGCAAATACAGTTATTTCTTTTCCCTTATATGTTCCAGTATAAGCCAACATATTTCTAACAGAATTAACTAATCTAGCATTTTCTAAAAAGTTTTCTGCAATATATTTTGCACGTAATGGATCTCCAGGACATAAAATTATTTTTGCAATATCCTCTTTTTTTGAACTAATATGTGGTGTCATAATAAATTCCTCCTTTTTATTTTATAATGAGATTGTATAGCCAGATTACACAAATGTCAATGGAAAAGTTATATTTGATGGTTAAGAAATTACACAATTATTTAAACTAAAATATAGTTGACTTTAAATGAGTATTATGTGATAATCAGAATATACAAAATGAAAAAGGAGGTAATAAAATGACTATCTTTGTTACTCTATTTATTATATTAGGAATAATCATTTTGATTGCAGGATTATATATGATTATAAAAACAAAATACATTAATAAAAAAGGTGTTGAAGCTATAGGAACAGTAATTGAATCAGAAAAAGTAGAAAAAAATCTTAATGGTAAAATTATAGAGCTTGGTTATGATACAATATTTAACATAGAATGTGATGGAAACAGTTACACTCAGAAAAAAAGAACAAATAAATTTTATGAGGTAGGAACTGCCCAACAAGGAATATATATTCAAAATAAAAAAAATGGAGAATTTTACCTAAGTGAAGAAGGAATTTATAATGGAAGTAATCAAAATGGACTTTTAATACTTTATTTATCAGGAATACCATTTTTCTTAGCATTAATTATTGCAAAACAAATTAATAAAGATATATTATATGTATTTTTATTTTTTTATATACTAGCAATTGCTATAATAGTGAGAAAATCACCTAAAAGTTTTTCAAGATTTAAATATGAAAATCCTGAAAGTGCAAAAGGAATAAGTTTAAAGGAATTTTTAAAGATAAGAGATACATCAAATAAAGAAAAGAATGATTCAAATACAGATAATAATGAATCAAAAGATGATTAGATACATAGAGAGTATTATGAATGGTTACTGTTTAATAGTTTTGCAATAAGCCGTCAAATTCAATAGTTATGTAAAAGGGATAAATATATTAACATTCCGT
>CANPWE010000020.1 GCA_947581895.1 uncultured Clostridia bacterium
TAAGCGTACGGAATGTTAATATATTTATCCCTTTTACATAACTATTGAATTTGACGGCCTACTGCAAAAGCATTAAATAATAATTTATAATTAAATTTCATCATAAATTTTACCCAAATATTTCATACTACACATACACTCCTCTAATGTATTTCCAGTAGACCCAACCTCAATTATACAAGCACCTTTTGCTACATGTTGATTATATCTCGAATTTCTAACAATAATAGGCTTAAATAACCCTGGATATAACTCATTTGCCTTTTGCACAAATTTTATTGCAAACTTCAAATTACTCCTCCAATTATCATGTTGTAACCCTCCACCATCAGTTCCTATCACAAACATTAATCTTGCACAATATTCATCCCCAATTTTAACTTTTGGAGCATAAGTATTATCACCTATTGCATCTCTATGTAAATCTATAATAACATCCGTATTTTCATTTGATTCTAACAAATTCTGAACAGTCACAAGTGATTTATCATATGAACCATTATATGCTGGATAATCATGATAACTTTTATCATGAATTACATTATATTTATAATTAGTTAGATATTTTTCCAATTCATCTCCAACTCTAGCAACAGTATAATTTAAATCTGTTGTTCTATAATTTCCATTTGATTCATAATTATATTGTTCTGTTGGAGTATAGCTTTCACATGTATGAGTATGAAAAATCATAACATTTTGTTTATTAAATTCTACATTTAAATCTGTGATTTCTTTTTCTAAGTCATAATTTGATTCATTTCTTAGATTTACACCAAATATTTCACATGAAGTTTTATCTGCAACATTTGATGGAACAACTTCTACAGTTACTCCTGTTTTTGCTTCTTCCAACTCATTATTTTGCAATTCATTTAATACCTCTTTATTTTCTTGATTATCTTGTTGTTCAATTTCTTGTATTGATGATTCTTGATTATTGCTGTCATTTGTTATATCACTATTTTTTAAAATTGGACCATTTGGATTTGTTGTAGCTATTGTTTTAAACATACTAAACTCATTATTTATTGTTCCAGTAATATATTTATTTTTATCTAAATTAATATTAATATCTTCATTTTCTCTTAATAATAAAATTTCTTTTTTTAAAGTGCTTAAAAGATTTCTTGCATCAAATTCAAAATAATTACTGTTTTTTCTCCCATAAAAAAAATTAGTCAAAATAGCTATAATACTAAATATAATACTAATTTTAACTAAATATTTAACTATATCTTTTACTGTTATAACCTTTATTTTCACCAGAATAATTTCTCCTTTGCATATAATATCATATAAATATTATATGTTTGGACTAGCAAAAATAGAACTTACACAAATTAGTTGGATTGATTTTTATATCAATCCAACCTAGGTTTTAATTCCAAATAAATAGGTTTTTCTTCTCTAATCATAGTTATTTTCCCATGTCCTGGATACACTATAGTTTCATCTGGCAGAATAAGTATTTTTTTTATAATTGAATCCATTATATCATCTAAACTTCCTGTTGGTAAATCTGTTCTTCCCCAAGTCCCTCTAAATATAGTGTCTCCACTTATTAAGAAACCTTCTTTCTGACAATACAAACATGAACCACCTTTTGTATGTCCTGGTGTATGTATTACTCTTAGTTCTAAATTACCTAAATGTAATAAATCTCCATCATTTAATCTAGAATCAGGCTCAAAACTAGCATCAATTCCAAGGTAATCAGTCAAACTAACATTTATATTTGTAAGTCCTTCAGCATCAAATCTATGAATTAAAATTTTACCTCCTTTTTTTTCTTGTAATTCTCTTGTTCCTCCTATATGATCACCATGACAATGAGTTAAATATATATATTTAACCTTAGCATTCAAAATATCTAACATTTCAATAATTTTATCAACCTCTGCCCCTGGATCAACAACCATAGTTTCTTTAGTATCTTCATCTTGTATTATATACACATTTGTAATTAACTTAAATGGAGTTAATACTTTTATTCTCTTTAGTATCATTATATATACATCTTCTTTCTTTACTATTTTTTTCTATTAACTTCATACACATTATCAACTTTTCTTAATGCTTTTAATACATTATTTAAATCATCTAAATTCTCTACTTCAACTGTTATTTCTGTAAGTACAGTTTTATCTTTATTAACTCTTGAATTTACTGCCATTAATCTAGTTTTTACTGATGCAATTTGCTTAATTATATCTGATAATAATCCATTTCTATCATTTGCCAAAATCTCAATATCAACATTATATGAGCTTTCTAAATCATTATACCAGTATACATCAATCATTCTATCTTCTTGTAATATTAAATCTTTTACATTAACACAATCTTTTCTATGAACAGAAACACCTCTTCCTCTTGTTACAAAACCTACTATTTCATCACCTGGAACTGGATTACAACATTTTGAAATTCTTACCAAACAATTATCAATTCCTTTAACAACTATACCTACATTTGAAGGTTTAGTTTTTCTAGTTTTTTCTTTTGATAATTCTTCAAGTGTTTGTTCAATAAATTCATCTTGATTATCTTTTTTATATGCCTCTAATATTTTAGCTATTATTTTTGTTGCAGATATTGCTCCAAATCCGACTGCAGCATACATATCATCAATTGAATTAAATTTATATCTATCTAATGCTACTTGAATATATTCATTTTTGAAAAATTTACTATAAGGAATTCCAATTCTTTTTATTTCTTTTTCAATAGCTATTTTTCCCTTTTCAGTATTTTCAGCTCTTTGTGTTTTCTTAAACCATGCTAATATTTTGTTTTTTGCACCTGAACTTTTAATAAATTTTAACCAATCACGACTTGGACCTTTAGATTGATCTGATGTAATTATTTCTACAATATCACCATTTTTTAGTGATGTAATTATAGGCATCATTTTACTATTTATTTTACATCCTGTCATATGATGTCCAATTTCAGCATGAATCATATATGCAAAATCTATTGGTGTTGCACCTCTTGGTAATACTTTTATCTCACCTTTTGGAGTAAATACATAAACCTCATCAACAAAAAGCTCTGTTTTCAAAGTATTTAAAAATTCTTGTGGGTCTTGCATATCTTTTTGCCATTCTAAAGTTTCACGAAGCCATGCTAATTTATCTTCCTTAACTGTTACAGCAGTTTTTTTGTCTTTATTTGCTTCTTTATATGCCCAGTGTGCTGCAATACCAAATTCTGCAATTCTATGCATTTCCCATGTACGAATTTGAACTTCAAAAGGAGTTCCCTTTGGACCAATTAAAGTTGTGTGTAATGATTGATACATATTTGGTTTTGGTACAGAAATATAATCTTTAAATCTTCCTGGCATAGGATTATATAATTCATGTACTACACCTAATGCTGCATAACAATCTTTTACATTATCAACTAAAATACGTAATGCAAATAAATCATATATTTGATCTAAAGATTTATTATCTCTTTTCATTTTTCTATATATACTATATAAGTGTTTTGCTCTTCCTGTTATTTCAGCTTTTATTTTCTGTTTTTTTAGCTCAACATTTATTTGATCTACTATTTGATTTATGAATTGAAGTCTTTCTTCTCTTTTTTTATCTATCCCTTCAACAATCTCTCTATATTCATCTGGATTTAAATATTTAAAAGATAAATCTTCTAGTTCCCATTTTAAAGAATACATACCTAATCTATTTGCAAGTGGAGCATACAAATCTTGTGTTTCTTTTGATATAGCTATTTGTCTATCTCTTTTTAAAAACTTAAGAGTTCTCATATTATGTAATCTGTCAGCCAATTTTATTAAAATTACTCTTATATCTTTTCCCATTGCTAAAAACATTTTTCTGTAATTTTCAACTTGTTGTTCTTCAGCACTTGTGTATTTTAAATTACCAAGTTTTGTAACACCATCAACCATTTCAGCAATTTCTGGAGAAAATTCTCTTTTTATATCTTCAATTGTAACATCTGTATCTTCTGCAACATCATGTAATAAAGCAGCACAAATAGTAGAATCATCTAATTCAAGTTCAGCTAAAATATATGCAACTTGTACAGGGTGAATAATATATGGTTCTCCTGATTTTCTAAGTTGATCTCCATGTTTTTCTTTAGCAAATTCATATGCTCTTCTAATAAGTTTTAAATCACTTTTTCTATTGTTTTTTTTCATTTTCTCTAAAATATCGTCAATACTAACATCTTTTACTTCAGACATAAACTTTCCTCCTTTTATTTTGTCATCAAATTAATATGACTTTCTCATATCTTTTAAATTAATTTGTACATTTTTTTGTCCATTAAAATTATTAATTTCCAAATTACCTATTACATCAATTTTATCTCCTAGTAAAAAATCGTTTACTAAATATCCCATATTAAATCCAATAGCATCAATAATTAAATTTTCATCTTTTAATGTTAATTTCAAATGTTTTCCTTCTGATATAGCTCTAATCGAATTAATTCTCAAATTTTTATACATAAATATTGGCATTTTATTTGCTTCACCAAATGGTTCTAACATATTTAATTCATCTACAATATTTATTCCAATATCTTTTGCTGTTATTTCTTCATCAACTTTAATAACAGGTACCAATTCTTTTACATTTGTATTACTTACATATTCTTCAAAATCTTTTTTAAATTTAGCAAAATTTTCTCTTTTTACATTAATACCAATAGCCATAGAATGTCCACCAAATCTATCTACATATTTAGTACATTTTGATAAAGCATCATGTAAATCAAATCCTGGAATACTTCTACCTGACCCTTTTCCTTCTTCACCTTCAAAACAAATTAATATACTTGGCTTATAATACATTTCTGTAACCTTTGATGAAACTATTCCAATTACACCATGATGCCATTTTTCATCTGCTAAAACTATACAAGGCTTATTTTTTTCGGATTGTTCTATTTTTTCTAATACCTCTTTAAAAATTTTCTTTTCTATATCTTGTCTTTGTTTATTATATTCATTTAATTTCCTAGATATCTCTGTTGCTTCTACTATATTTTCTGTTAAAAATAATTTTAAAGCTGTTTGTTCATATCCCATTCTACCACAAGCATTAATTCGTGGTGCCACACCAAAAGATATAGCTGATGAATCTATTTTTTTACATCCTATTGAATTTAATAAAGCTCTTAAACCTATATTTTTAGTAACTTCTACTAATTTTAACCCTAATTTTGCAATTACTCTATTTTCATCAACAAGTGGAACTATATCTGAAATTGTTCCTACACATACTATATCTAAATATTTTAAATATTCTTTTTCTTCTAAATTATATACCTTACTAATTGCTTGTATTAACTTAAATACTACTCCTACTCCTGCTAATTGATTAAATGGGTATTTATTATCTTTTCTTTTTGCATCAACTACAGCTATTGCATTTGGCAAAATTTCTGCTGGTTCATGATGATCTGTAACAATAGTTTCTAATCCTAAACTATTAGCATATTCAATTTCTTCTATCCCAGAAATTCCACAATCAACTGTAATCATAAGTTCATATTTATCTTTAACTATTTTTTCTATAGCAGTTTTATTTAATCCATATCCTTCATCTAATCTATTTGGAATATAACTATCTACTTGTAAACCTCTATCTGATAGGAATTTCTTTAATACTGTAATACTTGTTATTCCATCAACATCATAATCTCCATAAATTATAACTCTTTCTTTATTATTTATTGCTTTAATAATTCTTTCTACAGCAATTTTCATATCTGGCATTAGATATGGGTCATGAAAATCTTTTCTTGTTGGATTTAAAAAAATGTCTATTTCTTGTTTAGTTTTTATACCTTTATTTACAATAATAGTTGCTAGTAATTTACTTACACCCAATTCTTTTTGAATTTTTTTTACTTCCACATCATCTTTTTCATAAAATTCCCACTTTTTATTCATCCTTTTTCTCCTTAAATTTACATATTTTATGATATTGTATACTATTTTCTTTCATTTTTAAAGAGTTTTTGCAAAAAAACAGAAACAAACTTTATTTATAAAAAAAGAACAAATAATTATATATAAATTATTTGTTCTCAAAACTTTAAAATTACAATTTCAATATATCATTATATGCTACAAACATAGATAATGTAATTAATACAAGAAAACCTGCTGATTGCAAGCCAATTTCGAGTTTTTGACTAAATGGTTTTTTTCTAATACCTTCTATAATCAATAAAACAATTTTGCCTCCATCAAGTGGTGGAAATGGTAATAAATTAGTTACTCCTAATGATAAAGAGATAACTGATAAAATATATATAAAATCTGCTATTCCTGATGTTTTAGAAACTATATTAGATATTCCAACTGGACCTGTCATTTGATCAATTGTTACATTTCCTGTAAAAATTTGTGTTATTCCTTGGAACATACTTTTTATATATTCTCCTAGATTATAAAATGCATTTTTTGCTCCTACAAAACTTGCAGATAAACACCAAAAAATTATAATTGCAAAAATAATATTTACTAAGCCTCCTGCTGCTACTATAGCAATTCTTTTTATAATACTAGCTTCACTAAATGAACCTTCTTTACTTGAACGTTCTTCTTCTCCTTCCATACTTACAAAACCACCTAATGGAATTAAACGTAATGCATATCTAGTAATTTTTCCCTGTTTTTTCCAAATAGTTGGTCCAAATCCTATAGCAAATTCATTAACTTTAACTTTACACAATTTTGCCATAAAAAAATGTCCACTTTCATGAATTAAAACCAGAAAACCTAATAAAAAAATAATTTTTATTGCACTTATAATAATACTCAAATTAACTCCTCCAATTCAAACATATACATAATTAATTGTTGTTAATTTAAGATTTAATAAATATGTTAATAAATAAATCTTTTATATTATTTAACTTAAATCAACATTAGTAAAAAATATGCAAATGGTGCTATGAATATTACACTATCTATTCTATCTAACATTCCACCATGACCTGGAAACAAATTACTATAATCTTTGATTCCAACATATCTTTTTATGGTTGAAGCAGAAAAATCTCCTACTTGTCCTATCAAACTTAAAATAATTCCAATTATACTAATTAAAAAATAATTTATATTCATATTATAAACATTATTTAAAAATATTGTATATGGAATAATAAAAATTAGTGAACCTAAAGTTCCACCTATACATCCTTCAATTGATTTTTTAGGACTTACAGCACTAAATTTGTGTTTACCAAATTTTCTTCCTATAAAATAGGCAAATACATCTGTTCCCCATGCAGCAAATATTATATACCATATTAATAGTTTTCCATTTTCACGACCCATTAATGTTGGAATAAATAATAAAAATATTGCTATATAACATATCCCAAAAAGAGTTAAAGCTATATCCACTATATTTATTTTCATATTGGTAATTATAACATGTAAAAATAATATTAAAATAGTGGTTGGAATTAGTATTCCTATTATATTTACTAAATATTCAATTGGAATTATATGTATAGAAGCAATCAAACCACATGCTACATAACCAATCCATAAAATAGGTTTTGCTTTTAATTTTAATGCATGATTATATTCATATAGGGCAAGTGCTGCAGCTATAGCGAAAAAAACATCTATAACATATTTATTTCCAAATATTAATATACATGCTACCACAGGAAATCCTATTAATGCTGTTATAATACGTTTTAAATTCATACTATTTTCCTCCAAACTTTCTATTTCTTTTGTTAAATACTTGTATTGCTTCTAACAAATCTTTTTCATCAAAATCTGGCCAATACTTATCTATAAAATAAAATTCTGAATAAACTAATTGCCATGGTAAAAAGTTGCTTGTACGTAATTCCCCTCCTGTTCTGATTAATAAGTCTGGCTCTGGCTGATTTTCTGTATATAAATTCTGTTGTATAAGATTTTCATTTATATCTTCTATATTTAATTCATTATTTTTTATTTTTGTAGCAATTTTCTTCATGGCATTTGTTATTTCAGCTCTTCCTCCATAATTGAAAGCAATATTTAATGTAAGACCTGTACAGTTTTTCGTTCTTTCAATAGTATCATTTATGCTTTTTTTCAATCCAGAATCTAAAATTTCAATATTTCCTAAAACCTTTATTTTTATATTATCTTCATTTGCACTTTTAGAAAATTTCTTTAAATAATTCCTTAATAATATCATTAATGCTGATACTTCTTGTTCTTCTCTTTTCCAATTTTCAGTTGAAAAAGCATATACAGTCAAAAACTTTACACCTATTTTGTTACAATATTTAGCAAGGTTTTCTAAATTTTCAGCTCCTGCCCTGTGTCCATCTGATGCGATTTTTCCATTTTCTTTTGCCCAACGTCTATTTCCGTCCATAATAATTGCTATATGTTGTGGTATGTTTGTTCCATTATCCATAAAAAACTCCTTTTTATTTATTTCTATTTGCAATATATAAAGCTAATTCTTTTAAGAAATCACTTTTATCAAATGAACTAATAATTTCTATAGCATCATTTATTATTTCATCTAACATCTGTGAAGATTTTTCTAAACCATATTTAGTAACATATGTACATTTTCCTTTTTCTCTATCATTTCCAACAGGTTTTCCTAATTTTTCTGTATCACCAATTTCAGATAATATATCATCTTTAATTTGAAAACCTAACCCTATTTTTTCAGCATATAGTGTTAATTTATTTATATCTTCTTGTGTTGCTCCTGCTAAAATAGCTCCTATTCTAACACTTGCTCTTATTAGAGCTCCTGTTTTATTTTTATGCATATATTCTAAATATTGCCCTAGAATTTCTTTACCTTCATATTCTGTATCTATATATTCTCCTGCAATCATTCTATCAATTCCATAAGATAACTCCTGAAGAGCTTGTAATTTCCTATTTTGATTTTCTTTATTATTAATAATATCATTTAATACTAAATTATATGCATAATTTAATAAACTATCACCTGCAAGTATAGCAGTAGCTTCATTAAATTTTTTATGATTTGTTAATTTTCCTCTTCTATAATCATCATTATCTATTCCAGGTAAATCATCATGAATTAATGAAAAAGTATGTATCATCTCCATAGCTACAGCAAAAACAAAAGTTTTTTCTACATCTTTACCAAATAATTCATATGTAGATATTATCAATATTGGTCTTAATCTTTTTCCTCCTGCCATTAAACTATATTCTACTGAAGAATTCAATATTTTTTCTGGACAATCATCATTCCTTATATATTTTTGTAATTCAGTATTTATCAATTCTAGTTTTTTATTTAATTCTTCCTTAAAATCCATATTTTTTATTAGTAATCTTTCTTGAAAAATTACTAATAATTTCCCCCTCTCCTTTGTATATCTTTGAAATCAAAATATACCATTTAAGAATAATTACACACTCATAACTTCTTTTTCTTTATTAGCTAAAATACTATCAATTTCTTCAATCTTACTATCTGTAATTTTTTGAATCTCATCTTCAGCAATTTTTAATTCATCTTCAGTAATTTCAGAATCTTTTTGTTTTTTTCTAAAATTATCAATTGCCTCTCTTCTTATAGATCTTACAGCAACTTTAGCATCTTCTGCCAATTTTTTTATTTCTTTTACTATTTCTTTTCTTCTTTCTTCATTTAATTCTGGAAAAACAAGTCTTATAACTTTTCCGTCATTATTTGGGTTAATTCCAATATCTGATTTTAAAATTTCCTTTTCTATCTCTTTTAAAACACTAGCATCCCATGGTTGGATAACTATTAATCTAGCTTCAGGAACTGATACTCCAGCAAGCTGACTAATTGGTGTTGGTACACCATAATAATCTACTTTTATTTTATTTAATACTGCAGGATTTGCACGTCCTGCTCTTATTTCTGATAAATTCTCAGAATATACACTTATTGTTTTATTCATTTTATCTTTTATTTCACTATAATCCATAATTTTCTCTCCCTTTTTAATAATTTTGAAATTTATTGAACTTTAGAAATTTTGAATAATTTCTCAAACCTTTTGCTTATTTTACTAAAGTTCCAATTTTTTCACCTTTAACAGCTTTTACCATGTTTCCTTTTTCATTCATAGCAAAAACTATTAGCTCTATATTATTGTCCTTGCATAAAGATATAGCTGTTGAATCCATTACTTTTAAATCTTTATTTAATATATCTAAATATGTAATTTCATCATATTTTACAGCATTAGGATCTATTTTAGGATCTGCAGAATATACTCCATCAATTGTTTTAGCAACTAATATTACTTCTGCATCAATTTCAGCAGCTCTTAATGATGCACAAGTATCTGTTGTAAAAAATGGATTTCCTGTTCCAGCAGCAAAAATTACTATTCTGCCTTTTTCTAGATGTTTAATTGCTTTTCTTTTTATATATGGTTCTGCTATTTCTCTCATTTCAATTGCTGTTTGAACTCTTGTAAACATTCCTTTTGCCTCTAATGCATCTTGTAATGCTAATGCATTTATTGTAGTTGCAAGCATACCCATATAATCTGAAGTTGTTCTTTCCATAGTATGACCATATTTACCTCTCCAAAAATTTCCTCCTCCTACAACAATTGCTACTTCCACTCCTAAATCTCTTAAATCTTTAATTTGAGAAGTTATATCATCTAATACTTCTGGTGATATTCCTGTTTTACTATCTCCAGCTAAAGCTTCCCCACTTAATTTTAATAAGATCCTTTTATACTTAGTTTCAGACATTTCTACACTCTCCTTTTTTAAATTTTTTACATTTGCTATTTTATCATAAAACAATAAAAAAAGCATCTATTTTTGAAAATTTTTCAAAAAATAGGTGCCTTTTTTGAACTTTTTTTATTTTAATAACTATATTTTTTAAATTTATTATATGCAAATACTAATGCAATGATTGTTATAATACCTAGTGATATATACATAGCTTTCTCAAAAGTTCCTGCTTGTGGATGTGAAGTTGTTGCAGTATTAGCTTTATTTGTTTCTGTAGTTTTTGTTGAAGTTTGTTGTGTACTTTTTCCGTCAGATGTAACTTGGCTTTTTGGTGTTACTTGAGGTGTTACTTGAGGTGTTACCTGCGGTGTTACCTGTGGTGTTACTTGTGGTGTTACCTGTGGTGTTACATCCTCTACTTCCTTATATTCATCCTCACTATTATCAGCATTAACTTTTATTGAAAAAGTTAATATTAATGTTGACATAATTAATATTAAGAATACTATTTTACTTATTTTTTTCATATGTTTTTCTCCTTTTTTCTTTAGAATAAATTTTTCAATATTATTTTACAATTAAAATAATTCTTAGTCAATATATTTTTTGTGATTTTTTTATTTTTATTCTTTTTTCATTATTTTTCTACAAAATTTTTATTTTATACATTAAATCTAAATAAAACAATATCTCCATCTTTCATAATATAATCTTTACCTTCAGAACGAACCAACCCCTTTTCTTTAGCTGCATTCATTGAACCTTCTTTTATTAAATCATCATAAGAAACAATTTCAGCTCTTATAAATCCTCTTTCTATATCAGAATGTATTTTCCCTGCAGCTTGTGGAGCTTTTGTTCCCTTTTTTATTGTCCATGCTCTTACTTCTGGTTCACCTGCTGTTAAAAATGACATTAAACCTAATAAATCATAACTTGCTTTTATAACTTTATCTAAGCCTGATTCTGTAAGACCAAGTGCTTCTAGCATCTCTTTTTTATCTTCATTTTCTAAAGATGCTAATTCTTCTTCTATTTTTATACATAATGGTATAACTTGAGCACCTTCAGAATCTGCATATTCTTTAACCTTTTTTACATTTTCATCATTATTAATATTTTGAAGTTGTTCTTCTGAAACATTTGCTATATATAAAGTAGGCTTCATTGTTAATAAAAATGTATCTTTTATCAATTCTTGTTCTTCATCAGATAATTCCACAGTTCTAGCACATTTTCCTGACTCTAAAACACTTTTTATTTTTTCTAAAACATCAATTTCTGCTTGTGCTTTTTTATCTGCTTTTAATGCTTTTCTAGCTCTATCTAATCGTTTTTCTAATGTTTCTATATCTGCAAAAATTAATTCTAAATTTATTGTTTCTATATCTCTTAAAGGTTCTATACTTCCATCAACATGTACAACATTTGGATTTTCAAAACATCTTACAACTTGTACTATACTATCTACTTCTCTTATGTGTGATAAAAATTTATTTCCTAATCCTTCACCTTTACTAGCACCTTTTACTAGTCCTGCAATATCTACAAATTCAATTATTGCATGTGTTACTTTTTGTGGGTTATATATTTGAGCTAATTTTTCTAGTCTTTCATCTGGAACAGGAACAACTCCAACATTTGGCTCTATTGTACAAAATGGATAATTTGCACACTCAGCACCTGCATTTGTTATTGCATTAAACAATGTACTTTTTCCAACATTTGGAAGTCCTACTATACCTATTTTCATAATCTGTATCATTCTCCTTCTTACTTTTAGCTATTATCTTATTGCTAAAGGTATATTTTTTAAACTGTATTTTTATTTTTAAAATTAATATCCTTTGTTTAATTTTTATAATTTAATAATAAATTATTTTCATTATATTAAATATTAATTTTTAGATGTTTTATTAGTATTTTCTTGTTTTTCTGTGTTTTCTAAATCTTCTTGTTTTTCTTGAGATTTATCATCTGAATTATTTTTATTACCTTGGTTTGGGTTTGTTTTATTATCATCAACTTTGCTATTATCTTTACTTTCTATTTTATTTACATATATAACAATTTTTGTTTGTTTTGATACTATAGAACCTGGTTGTATGCTTTGTGACAATACAATTCCATCTTTTTTAGTATCATCTGATTTGTATTCAACAGTTACTGATAAATTTACTAAATTACTTCTAGCTATACTTTCAGTTTGACCAACCACATTACGGACAGTAATATTATTTTGATTATTTGTTTCTTTTTGATTATCATTTTCATTATTATTTTTATTGTTGTCTTGATTGTTTGTTTCTGTACTTTGATTATTATTTGTTGTTTCATTTTTATTATTTTCTGTTACTTCTTTTTTATCCTCAGTTTTTTCTTCCTCTACTTTTTCATTTTGTTTTTCTTCATTTACATTTTCTTGTGTTTGTTGATTAACTGTTTGATTTCTCCAAGGATTATTTGGATCAGGATCTGTTGGATCCCATCTATTTAAAGGTTCACCAGCATCTCCAATTTTTTGTGCTGTTGGCTTACCTAAAGGTCCTGGATTTGAAGATGAATAAAATTCAACAGAAGTTCCTACTGGACAATTATCATAAATCCATTTTGCATCAGCCACAGTTAAACGTATACATCCTAGTGAAGTAGTAGTTCCTAATCTATCATAATATCTTGTAATTAATGAATCTGGTGATTGTTTTTCACATGGAACTGAATGGAATAAAATCTGTCCAGTTATTCTTGCTGTATATTGTCCATATGAATTTCCTATTAATAATCCCCATCTACGTTTATTTTGTGTTTGATATACTCCTGAAGTAGGTGTTGCAGCTCCTGTAGAACAAATCATTGCTTTTATTGGAACAGTGTAATTTCTCTTTTCATCTTTTTGATATATAGTTACAGTATTAGCTGTATAATTTACTTTTATGTAATATGGATAATTTGTTTTTTTATTTTTCTCTTCCTCTTCTTTTTTCTTTTTTTGTTCTTCTTCTTCTATTCTTTTTTCTTCTTCTTCTTGTTTTTTCTTTTCTTCTTCTGATATTTCAATAACTTCTTCTAAATCTAATTCTTTGGCTTCTTCTAAAGATGCTTCTAAACTTTCATCTGAATCCAATGATTCACTAGAATCTGCAATTTCTTCATATTCATTATCATCTTTTTGTTTTTGGGCAAAAGTTTGAACTGTTCTTTTATTGTTATTTTGATAATGATTGTATGATACTGTGGCAATTCCGGCTATACAAGCAACAATAAGTACACACACCACTGTAATTGTAACAACTTTTTTGTTTTTTAATTCTTTCATATAATAAATAATCTCCCCTCTTAATCATTATTTTTATATGTATTTCATATGTACTGGAGCTTCCAACCGGATTTGAACCGGTGACCTCTACCTTACCAAGGTAGTGCTCTACCTCCTGAGCTATGGAAGCATATATATTATTTTAAAAATTCTCCCATATTTTAATTTACAATATTATTTATAAAAAGTCAATATGTATTAATTTAAATCATCATGTCTAAGACACAAAAAATATTTTTGTGACTTAAACATGATATTTTATGTTTTTTTTTAATATTTCATTATAAAATTTAATAATAATTAAATTGTATTTTATAAAATCACTCAACAATATCTCTAATTGCTTTTTTTCGTATTCTTTGAATTGCATTATCAATTGATTTTACTGGAGTGTTTAATTTATCAGCAATTTGTACATATGATTCACCTTTTGCAAATCTATTTAATACTTTTTTTTCAAAATCACTTAAGGATTTATCTATCGCACTTTCTATTGCTGTATAATATTCTTTTTTAGTTATTGTGTCTAATGGATCTTCTACCAAATTTGAATCAAAAATATCTATTACAGTATCTGCCTCTTCATCTTCGTATGCAGACATATTTAATGATAGGTATGAATTTAATGGCATATGTTTTTGCCTATTTGATGATTTAATTGCTGTTATAAGTTGCCTCTCTATACATAAATTAGCAAATGTTTTAAATGAATTATCTTTTTCAGAGTCAAAATTTTTTATTGCTTTATATAATCCTATTAATCCTTCTTGTACAATATCTTCTCTTTCTGCTCCAATAATGAAATATTTACTGACCTTAATATTAACAACTTCTTTATATTTATTCATGATAAAATCAAGAGCATAATTATCCCCTAAATTTACCAGTTTTATCACTTCTTCATCACTCATTTTATTATAATTTTCATCTGTGTATTGCCACAAATTTGTATTAATCATAAATCAAAATTCCTCCTGATGCCGTGTATTCTTGACATTCTTATTATTATCATTAAAAAAAATATATGTCAATATACTTTTCGTCATTTTTCAATAATTTTTTTTATTTTCTCTTGTTTTTTATATTAAAATATGTAATAATTATAATTGAAATAATTTTAAAGGAGGATTTTTTAGATGAAAGCTAAAAAAATAATTATAGTCGTAGTTGCTATATTAATTATACTTGGTGGAACCTTTGCAGGTTTATGGTTTTTCACTGATGTTTTTAATTTTTTAAAACCTGACAAAAAAACTACTTCTGAAAATGTAGCAAATACAGAGGCTGCTACTAATATGGAAAAAGCATTACATTTAGATGGTACAAGATTTGCTAATTACTCTGATTTTTTAAATAAATACAAGGATATATCAGAAAAGTCATGCAAAAGTAAAGTTAATATGACTGCAAATTTAAAATTATCAAGTTTAGATTCTAATACTCAAAATATCATAAATAAAAGTAAGATAACACTTGATTCAAATACAGATATAAAAAACAATAGAACTCAAAATAAAATAGGTTTGTATTCAAATAATTCAGAAGTTTTAACATTAGATTTAGTTACTAATGATACTAAATTTGGTATAGGAGCTACAGCTTTATATGATAAATATTTATCATTTTCTTTAGAAGATTTATTAGAATTAATTAAACAAACATCTGGAAATAGCATTGACTCTGATTCTTTAGAATCATTAATAAACAGCATCTCTCAACAAAGTAGTCTTAATTTATATGACTTATTCTATATTTCTGAGGAAGATTTACAACATTTTGATGAAACATATAGAGATGGATATAAATCACTAATATCTGCAGAGAATTATTCAACTAAAGAAGATGTTGATGTAAAAGTTAATGGTAAAAACACTACTACAACTGCTTATTATCTTACATTAACAGGAAAAGATCTTTATAATTTTATAAATGATTTA
This sequence comes from uncultured Clostridia bacterium, assembly GCA_947581895.1. GTDB lineage: Bacteria > Bacillota > Clostridia > TANB77 > CAG-508 > CAG-492. The sequence continues at coordinate 15,992 of CANPWE010000020.1, forward strand.
GGAGGAAAAATAAAAGATGATTCAGTTTTATCAAGATTAATAACTGAAAAAATGAATCTAATCTTAGGTAACTCTAGTGAATATTCAATTGAAGAAGATGATGTAAAATCTTTCATTACTGAACTTGTTGATGATTTAGTATCTTCTTTAGAAGATTCAAAAGACAGTGAAGAAAGTGCAGTTCAAATAGCTGTTTATTCAGTTGATGATAATCCTGTTAGAATAGATTTTAATAATTTAGATGATGCTAAAGATCTAGATAATGCAGAAACAATATTATCATTTGAATTTTATGATACAAAAAATTCTGATGAAGAAACATCTGGAACTTTAAAAATTTCAGCAGATGATTCTACTATAGCTACAATAGATTATACAATATTAGAAAAAGAAGATGAAGAAAAACTTGATATATTACTTAAAGTTCCTGATATAAGCTTAAATGCTGGTATAAATATGGAAACTACTGGTAATTATCAGGAAGAAGAAGTTGCAATTAAAGGAAGCATAAATCTTACAATAGGAAAAGAATCTGCAGAAATAAATTTTGATGGTACTGTAGAATATACTGATGATGTTTCAGTTCCTGAATTAACTTCTAGTAATTCAATTGATATATTAAAAATGTCTGAAGAAGAATTAAACACAGAAGTGCAAAAAATAGTTAAAAAAGCTTCAGAAGTTTTACCTGAAAAACTAAAACTAATTGGAATTGATGTAAAAGCAGAAGATATTTATAAAGATCCAAATGCTGAACAAACACAAACAACACCTACTGAAGAAGGTACAACTGAAACTCCAGCTACAGATGCAGAAACACCAGCTACTCCAGCTATAGAAGCACCAGCTCCTACAGAAAATGCTGCATAATCATAATAAACTATATTAATTATCTATATAATATAAAAAAGTTCTTCATATAAAGTGAAGAACTTTTTTATATTATAAAATTTAATAAAATCTACTGAATTTTCTATAACATATCAAAACTTTGTAAAACAATATAATATCCTATTTGCTTTTAGAAGTAAATCTCCAAGAATCCCTACACATTTCTTCTATTCCTCTTTTAGCTTCCCAACCTAACTCATTTTTAGCTTTACTTGGATCTGCATAACAGGTAGCAATATCTCCTGGTCTTCTTTCTACTATCTTATAGTTAACTTTAACACCTGTTGCATTTTCAAATGCTTCTACAATTTGTAAAACTGAATAACCTGTACCAGTACCTAAATTATATGCCTCTACTCCATTAAAATCACGAACCTTATCTAATGCTTTTAAATGTCCTTGAGCTAAATCTACAACATGTATATAATCTCTAACACCTGTTCCATCTATTGTATCATAATCATTACCAAATACCCTTAAATATTCTAATTTACCACATGCAACTTGATTTATATATGGCATTAAATTATTTGGAATTCCATTTGGATTTTCTCCTATTATACCACTTTCATGAGCTCCAATAGGATTGAAATATCTAAGTAAAATTACACTCCAATCATTATCTGAAATATATACATCATTTAAAATTTGTTCTATCATCAATTTTGTGCTTCCATATGGGTTTGTAGTTGATAATGGAAAATCTTCTTTAATTGGAACAGTTTTTGGATCTCCATATACTGTTGCAGATGAACTAAATACTATTTTTTTACAATTATGATTTCTCATAACATCTAATAGAATTAAAGTTCCTGTAATATTATTATGATAATATTCTATTGGTTTTTGAACAGATTCTCCTACTGCTTTTAGACCAGCAAAATGTATAACTGAATCAATTTCAGGATTTTCAACAAAAACTTTATTTAAATTTTCCCTATCTAATAAATCTACCTCATAAAATTTGAAATCTTTTTTAGTAATTTCTTTTATTTTTTCAATCATTTCAGGCTTACTATTACTGAAATTATCTACAATTACTATTTCTTCCCCCCTATTTAATAATTCTACTACTGTATGGCTTCCTATATACCCTACACCACCTGTTACTAATACAGACATAATTTTTAACCTCCTTGTTTATTATTACTTATACTATACTACATAAAGTTGTACATAAACTTTATATGCTGTTATAGTTTTTCTTACATACATATTTGTTTCTTTATATGGTATATTTTCAATATTTGAACCATCTGATTTAATTATTCCTTTTGATATCCAATTATCAACATTACCTATACCACCATTATATGCTGCTATTGCTAAATAATAATTTTCATTATATTTAGCAAGTAATTCATCAAAATATTTAGTTCCTAACATAATATTTATCTCTGGATCATATAACATATTACTTTGAAAATTTTTCAATTTTAATCTTTTTGCTATTTCTGTTGCAGTAGAATCCATCAATTGCATTAATCCTTTTGCTCCACTTCCTGAAGTAGCATCTTTATTAAAATTACTTTCAACTTTTATTATTGCATATATCCACATTGGATCGATATCATTTATTTGTGCATATTTATTTACATATTCTGAATATCCTTGTTTATAAAATTGTTTTTGTATCATATTATAAACATTAAATATTTTTAATAATACTATCAATATCAAAATAATTGCTATTGTTATTATTATTTTTATTGTAAATTTTCTTTGCATTTAATCTCTCCTTTTTACTTAGCCTCATACCAATTTAAAGCTTCAGATGTTTCAACTTTTAGTGGTACAATCATATTAATAGCATTTTCCATATTTTCCTTCAATAATTTTGATACATCATCTTTTTGTTCAATACAACACTCAATAATAAGTTCATCATGTACTTGTAAAACAATTTGTGCATCAAAGTTTTGCTCTTTCAATTTTTTATATACATTTATCATAGCAATCTTCATTATATCTGCAGCAGTTCCTTGAATAGGTGTATTCATTGCTGCTCTAGAACCAAATTGTCTTACCATATAATTATTTGAAGAAAGCTCAGGAATATATCTTCTTCTATGGAATAATGTTTCAACATAACCCTTTTCTTTTGCTTCTTCAACAATATCTTCCATAAATTGTTTTATTCCATTATATTTTTTCAGATATTGTTCTATATAGTTCTTAGCTTCTTTTCTACTAATTCCAAGTTGTTCTGCTAATCCAAAATCACTTATACCATAAACTATACCAAAATTTACTGCTTTTGCTGAACTTCTTTGCTCTTTTGTAACTTCATCTATTGGAATACCTAAAACCTTTGAAGCAGCTTGTTTATGAACATCTTCATCATGTAAAAATGCTTGTATCATATTTTCATCTTTTGATATATGTGCTAATACTCTTAGCTCAACTTGTGAATAATCTGCATCAATATAAATATATCCATCTTTTGGTTTAAATACTTTTCTTAATTGTTTACCAAGCTCTATTCTTGTTGGAATATTTTGTAAATTAGGTTCTGTACTACTTATTCTTCCTGTTGCTGTTATTGTTTGATGAAAGAAAGAATGAATCCTATTGGTTTTTTCATTTATAAATGGTAATAAACCTTCTACATATGTTGAATTCAATTTCATCAAACTTCTATATTCTAATATCTTATCTATTATTGGATGATATTTTTTTAATTTTTCTAATATATCTACATCTGTTGAATATCCTGTCTTTGTTTTTTTTATGATTGGTAAATTTAATTTTTCAAATAATATTTTACCTAATTGTTGTGTTGAATTAATATTAAAATCTTCACCTGCTAATTCATGAATATCTGTTGTTAAAATATCTAAGTCTTTTTTTAATTTATCTCCAATTTTTATTAATTCATCTTTATCCACAAACATACCATTTACTTGCATTTGAGCTAATACTTCAATTAGTGGAATTTCTATATTATTAAATAAATCTAAACTATTTATTTCTTTTAACTTTTCTAAAGTTATATTTGTTAACATTCCTATACAATACACATATATTGCATTTTTAAATTTATCAGTATCATATTCTTCTTGTTCATTTGAATTATGTAATGTATCAAATAAATTCATTTGTTTATTTATTTCTTTGTTATCATTTTCTGAATTATTATTTAAAATAAACTCATCTATATCAATATCTAAATATTCTGATGCTAAATTTTGCATTGTTGGCTTGTTAGTTGGATTTAATACATATCCTGCTATTTCTGCATCATATACTATATTATTTAAATATACATCATTTTCCATTAAAAAAACATAATCTTCATTCATTGAAAATCCATATTTTTCTATTTTTTCATTTTCAAATAAAGGTTTGAATTCTTTTAGAAAATTGTCTAAATTATTTATTTTAATGTAATAAACTTCTTTAGTTTCCATATTTAAAATATTAATAGATTTTATTTTTTTCTTTATTATATTTTTACTTTGTTTATCTACTACTTTTCCAAAATAATAAATAAATTTTCCTTGTTTTTCTATAATATTTTTTATATCTTTATTAAAAATATCAATTTCTTTTATTTGAAATAATTCTTTAACTTCTTTTTTATCTTGAAGTTCATTTAAATTAAATCTATCTATAAACCTATTGAAATTTAATTCTTTAAATATATTTAAAACTTCTTGTTTATTCCATTCTTTTACTTTTAAATCATCAATTGATTGTTCAATAGGTACTTCAATATTTATAGTACCTAAAAACCTTGAAAGTTCTGCTAATTCTTTGTTTTCAACAATTTTTTCTTTCATTTTACCTTTAACAGATACTGCTTTTCCCTCATCTAATGATTTGTACAGATTTTCAATAGTTTTATATTCTTTAATTAAATTAAGTGCTGTTTTCTCTCCTACACCAGGAACTCCTGGAATATTATCTGATGTATCACCCATTAAACCTTTAACCTCTATTAATTGTTTAGGCTCTACTCCATATTCCTCTAAAATTTTACTCCTGTTGAAATTATCTTCTTCTGTTTTTCCAGCTTTAGTTCTAGGAATTCTAATTGTTACTTTATCTGTAGCAAGTTGAAAAGTATCTCTATCTCCTGAAAGTATAGTAACATCAATTCCTTCACTTTCTCCTCTTTTAGCTAAAGTTCCTAAAATATCATCTGCTTCATAACCTTCTTTTTCTATAATAGTTATATTCATATATTTTAAAACATCTTTTATAATAGGCATTTGTTCTGCAAGTTCATTTGGCATACCTTTTCTATTTGCTTTATATCCTTCATACATTTTATGCCTAGCAGTTGGAGCTTTTAAATCAAAAGCAACTGCCATATAATCTGGTTTTAAATCATCTATAACTTTGAAAATAATTGCTAAAAATCCATAAACTGCATTTGTATATGTACCATCTTTAGTCATGAGCATTTTACTTCCCATAATACCATAAAAGGCTCTATTCATGATGCTGTTTCCATCTACAACTAATAATCTTGGCATTTGTACGTTTTCTCCTTCAGTAATTAATTTATAATATAATACCTGTACAAATTTATAGTATTAATATTATCTAGCCTATAATATCATAAAAGCAAGCGTATATCAATACACTTGCTTTAAAATATTTTATTTTTGGTTTTACTATCTATTTAATCCTTTTCTACCTGCATAAATAGCTACATCTGCTAATTGATTTTCAATATTTAATAATCTATTGTATTTAGCAACTCTATCTGTTCTGCAAGGAGCACCTGTTTTGATTTGTCCTGCATTTGTAGCAACTGCAACATCAGCTAATGTTGTATCTTCTGTTTCACCACTTCTATGAGAAACAACTGCTGTCATTCCATTTTTCTTAGCTAATTCTATTGCATCTAATGTTTCTGTTAATGTACCAATTTGATTTAGTTTAATTAATATACTGTTTGTAACTCCTAAATCAATACCTTTTTGTAATCTCTTGATATTTGTAACAAATAAATCATCACCAACTAATTGAATTTTGTTTCCTAATCTATCTGTTAATTTTTTCCATCCATCCCAATCTTCTTCAGCTAAACCATCTTCAATTGAGATAATTGGATATTTATTTACTAAACCTTCTAAGAAGTCTATCATTTCATCACATGTTTTTGTTTCATTTATTTTCCAGAAATGATATTGTCCTTCTTTTCCTATTTTCTTAGCTTCATCATACATTTCTGTTGCAGCTACATCTAATGCTAAACAAACTTCTTCTCCTGGTTTGTATCCAGCTTTTTCTATAGCTTCTACTATTAATGCTAATGCTTCATCTTCATCTTTAACATTTGGAGCAAATCCACCTTCATCACCAACACCTGTAGCTAATCCTTTTGATTTTAAAACTTTCTTTAGGTTGTGATAAATTTCACAGCTCATACGTAAACATTCTGAAAATGTTTTAGCACCAACTGGCATAATCATGAATTCTTGTACACTTAATGTACTATCAGCATGTTTTCCACCATTCATTATGTTCATCATAGGAGTTGGTAATACTTTTGCATTTGTTCCTCCTATATATTCATATAATTCTATTCCTAATGAAGCTGCTGCTGCTTTAGCTACTGCTAAAGATACACCAAGTATTGCATTAGCTCCTAATTTTGCTTTATTTTCTGTTCCATCTAAATCTATTAATGCTTTGTCTAGTTTTACTTGATCATATACATTCATACCTAGAATTGCATCTCTTATTGTTGTATTAACATTATTTACAGCTTTTAAAACACCTTTTCCTAAGTATCTTGATTGATCTTCGTCTCTTAATTCAACAGCTTCGAAACTTCCTGTTGATGCACCTGATGGAACCATAGCTACACCACTATATCCTCCTGCAATAACTTCTACTTGAACTGTTGGATTTCCTCTTGAGTCTAAAACTTCTAAAGCTTTTACTTCTTCAATTTCTAAATAATCTTTCATTATTCTTCAACCTCCTATATATTTGTTAATATTTTAACATCACTTTGTTATTTTATCACAAAGGATTTTAGTTTTCAAGTATTTGTTAATTAATTCCATGTCTAAGACACGAAAAATTTTTATATCTTAGACTTATATTTTAAAAATCTTTTGAATAATATATTAAATCCATACAATGTAATTCTCCATCCCAGATTTCTTTATCATAATTATCTATGAAATAATTTTTTATTGTTTTTTCATACCTATCAAATCCCTGTTTTACATAAAATGGTATATTATTTTCTGTTGTTCCAACTATCATTCTTTTATATCTTTGTTTATAATTATCTGCCAAATATTTTATCATTTTTTTCGCATAACCTTTTCCCCTAAAATCTTCCTTTGTTATTATGTTTTTTAGTTCTACTATATCATTATCTATTTTTGTTACTACTGCTACACATGCTACAACATCTTTATATCTTAAAACAAATAAATCTCCATCTTCTAAATATTTTTCTATCATTTTTTCACTTGGATCTGATTCTAACAATAAATCCATATATTGTTTTTTATCATTTTTTTCTTTACTAACCATTATTGTTCTTTTAGCTGGTAAAAACTCGAAATCTTCTGGTAAATCTGGTTTTGTATTTGTATGGGTTAAAAATGATGCTTCTTCACTATAGATACATCCACAATATTTCTGCATATATAAACCTTCTGCTATAGCTTTATCATGACCTACCCAAAAACCATGTCTAAAATCTCTGTACAAAAAATCTATTCCATATTGTTGACTATAATCCTCCATTAGCTTTTTTATATAATTATGATTTTGATATATACTATATAAAAGAGTAGTAGTTACTGCATCATATCCATTTTTTTTTGCATATTCAAATGTCTTTTTTAACCTTATAGGATAACAATAATTAACACATCTTGAATTTACATTATCCACTACATTTTTACAAAATTGATCTAATCCATATTCATCTTCAAATATTGCATTTACATTTATTTTTTCTGCATATAATTTTAAACAATCTCTCCTAGCTTCATATTCTTTATATGGATGTATATTAGGATTATACCAATATATTGTAGGCTCTATTTTCTCTTTTCTAAGAGCATCTATACAATACACACTACAAGGTGCACAACATGTATGCATTAATAATTTCATTTTATATATTCCAACTCCTTTTTTACTTCTTTTAAAATATAATAGTATTTATTTTTATGAATACTATTATATTTTAATTAATTTTCATTTAAAGATAGTGCATCATATAGTGTTTTAAAAGTATAACCATTATCTCTAAAAAATGAAATAACCTCAGGTAAAGTTTCATATGTCAAAATTTTGCTAGAAGAATCATGCATTAATAAAACAACTACATCTTTTGTTCCAACAGTTTGTTTTAGATTTTCTATAATTGATTCATGTGTTGGAGTTCCTTCTGCATCATATGTAAGTGCATTCCAATCTAAATATGCAATATTATTCTCTTTTAAGTATTGTTTTCCAGCAAGTTTTATATCATTATATTTTCCTCCAGAAGATCCTCCTGGAAAACGATAAACATTAGTTGAAAAATTTTCATTATTCAATGCCTTTTTTAATGCTTGTTCACACTGCAAATAATCATTTAAAATTGTATCATTATTTACATATATTTCTGAGTATTTATGTGAATAACCATGATTTGCAATATAATGACCATCAGAATATTCTCTTTGTATAATCTCTGGATATTTTTCAACATTTGTACCTAAAGTAAAAAAAGTTGCTTTTATATTTTCTTTATCTAATAAATCTAAAATAAGAGGTGTAATATTTGCTGAAGGACCATCATCAAATGTTAAATAAACAATTTTCTCTGAATCACTTCTATAAATATGAATAATATTATTATACTGTTCTTCAGAAAGTATTGTTGGTTCGCTAAAATTTGATTGTTGTGTTGTTTCTTCAATCGAATTATTTTCTGAAGTATTTGCATCACTATTTTCAACTGTTGTATCTACTATATTTGATGATGAAGCTTCTTGAACCAAAACTTCATTTGTTTCATTATATTTATTTATAAAAAAAGTTAAAATTACAAAAATTAATAAAATACAAAAAATTATTTTGCACAATATTCTTATCAAATTTTTATGAGGTTTCTCTGGTTCAAAACATATTAAGTCATACATTGTAATCAGTCCTTTCAAGATACGTATATTATACAACAAAATATGATAAATTAATAGCCTATTTAGATAATTTTGTCAAAAGTATATTACTATTTAACACTCCTCACATAACCAAACTTTGTAGAGTAGTCAAATTCAATAGTTATGTAATGCTTTTGCAGGAGACCGTCAAAAAATCC
>CANPWE010000021.1 GCA_947581895.1 uncultured Clostridia bacterium
CCCGTCCCCTTGTCTGGTTCCCTTGTCTGGTCCCCTTGTCTGCCCTTGTCTGCCCTTGTCTGCTTTTGTCTGCTTTTTCACTTGACGTTGTATTTTTAAGTGCAAAAATTGCACTTTAACTATTGATAACATATATGATAATTGATATAATATATATGTAGGAGGTATTTCTAATGGATAAAAAAGAAGATTGGAATTTAGAATTATCAGAATATATAAAGCAAGGTGAACCTAATAGAGTTGAAAAAACAAAAACATGGGAAACGGCTATAGGTTTACAGGATGTAGATGGCTTAAAAACCTCAAAATATTTAGTAGAAACAGCTAAAGAACATATTGAAGGAAATATAGATATAGAAGAAGCAAAAACAAGAATAGATGAATATTATGAAGCTCAAGGTAGTAGACAAAACGTTGAGAAAGAAAATGAAGAAGCAGATAAAGTTGCAGTAAGGATAACTGAAATATTAGGTGAAAAGGCATTTAAATTTTCTCCAACAGAATTATTAAATATTCATAAAAGGTTATTCAGAGATATATTTGATGGAGCAGGAGTTTATAGAGATTATAATATTACAAAAAAAGAATGGGTACTAAATGGAGAAACAGTAACATATGCATCATATCAAAGTATAAAAGAAACATTAGAATATGATTTTGAACAAGAAAAAAATTTTTCATATAAAGGACTAAGTCTAGATGAAGCAATAAAACATTTATGTTCTTTTACAGCTAATATATGGCAAATACATCCATTTTGTGAAGGAAATACAAGAACAACAGCAGTATTTATTATAAAGTATCTAAGAACTTTAGGATTTGATATTAATGATGAAGTATTTGCTAATAATTCATGGTATTTTAGAAATTCATTAGTAAGAGCTAATTATACAAATTTTCAAAAGAGAATATTTGAAGATACTTCATTTTTGGAAAAATTCTTTTATAATTTACTAACAAATAGTAATTATGAATTAAAGAATAGATATACACATATAGATAATATTCAAAGTGCAAATGAAAATGAGTTAAAGGGAAATAATTGCACTATAGAAGAACAAGCAATAATAAACATATTAAAGGTAAATTCAGAAACAACTCAAGAAGAAATAGCAAATCAAATCAATAAATCTGTAAGAACAGTTAAAACTTATATGGCAAAGATGCAAGAAAAAGGACTAATTGAAAGAAAAAATGGAAAGAAAAATGGAGAATGGATTGTCAACAATAAATAGAAAATAGACAAGGGGACGGGGTTTTTGTCTCAAAAGAGGGAACTAGATTCTTGAAAACAAGGGGACGGGGTTCTTGTCTCAAACCAGAGAACGAGGTTTTTGTCAGACAAAGGAATGAAGTTTTTGTCTAAAAAAATGTAAACAAATAATTTAAAATAAATAGAAAGGTATGGAAAATATGGAAATATTTAATAAAACAAAAAAAGAACTACCCAAAGTTCAGAAAAATGTTACACTATATGGTGTAAATTGTAGCTATGATGATATATTAAATTCAATAAAAAAATATTTTTCAAATTATGAAATAAAATGTAATGGTGATTTCATAACAATAAATATTAATGAAAATATAGTTAATGTCAATACTAGTAAGTCAAATGATGAAGATTACTATAATGAACAAGCTAATGGAATGTGTCATTTTTTCTCAAATACATTTATGAATTTAGATAAAAATTTAAAGGAAAATATATTAAAACAAATACTAGCATTTAATAGTATTTTTGGAATTAGTTTTTCAGATGAGGAAGGCTCAAATGAAATAGAAAATATTGTAGTTAATACAGCATTTAATATTGCTAAGGAATTGAATATGTATCTATTTTTTCCATCTATGGAGTTATACAATAAAGATGAAAAACTTGTTATTTCAATAGAAAACAAAGAGTGTGAAATAACAGAATTAAATCCTATATTACCAAATGGATTTGATAATGTTTATGCTGAAAAAATAATTAGAAGAGCAATTTCAAATGCTAAAATAAAAAAGGAAAAAATCGCCTGTTATGAAGAATTACCATGTATTGAATCAAGTGTTGATGTAAAATTAAAAAGTTTAGATGAAATTTGCAAAAAAGCATTGGCAAGTTTTTTAATAATACAACTTGCATGTGATATTAACAATGGACAATATGAAGAATCAGTAGAGATAATTTCAAAATTATTAGAAAAGTTCAATGTAACTGATTGTTTAAATAAAAAAGAACAAAAAATTCTAGACGGAACTTATGAAATGCAAGATGCAATTGATATTGATTGGGAATATGAAACATATTGGTCACTAGTGTGGGCTTTATGGTTGGTAGAAGATATATCTGATGCAACAGATGTATGTGATTGCAATTATGCCATACAATTATTCAATGAAAGTAATTCATACGAGGAATTTAAAAGTAAGTGCAAATTAAGAGATATAAATGAAATTCTTGATATGCTAGATTTATATTACAGATATGATTGGGCTTGTGTTGAGAAAAGAGTAGAACCGGAAACTTCAATCGGTAATTTGAATCCAAGTGTTGTTGTTGAAAGAAGAAGGGGATTAGAGTGGCTTATAAGTGAAGCACAGGATTGGTATGATATTTCGTTGGATACTTAAAACCAATTAAAAAAATTTGTTGAAAATAATAATATGTATATTTATTGGATGAAGATATGAAAATTGAAACAATAGGAAAAGCGTTAATAAATTTAACAGAAAAAACATTATCAATAGTGGTAAAAACAACTTTTACAGAAAAGGCGAAGAAAAAATAAAAAATACAACAAATGGAACTTTAAGCCATGAAGGATTAAGACATTTAGTATTAGAAACAAGTCAAAAAATAAAACAAAAAAAGAAACAGAAGTAGAATTATTTTAACAAGAAAATTTATAAAAGGAACAAAAGAAATAGTAGTTCTATTTGAAAGAATAGATGGTTTATAAGAAAATTTACAAAGAAAAGATCAAGAAGAAAAAATAGAAAAATATAAAAAGCAATGTGAGAAAAAACGAAAAATTTTTTCGCATCTTAAATGGGTTAAAAAAATTTTTGTGATTAATTGAAAAATAGTGATGAATTAATTTCATAAGACCTGTTGGTTTGATTTTTTCTAAAGTACTAAATAAAATGTAATAAAAAATATGCCTCATTTTGAGACATATTTTTTACATAGATTACAATTTAATTCAAGTCCTAATTCTGTGCATAGAGGTTTTATCTCATTACATATATTTGGAAATATAATATTCATATCAAGTGAATCAATAAATCCTGCACATTTATGGCCTTTTTGATATATTCTATTAGCATTTAAGAATAATGTTTCTAATTTTTTTAATCCAGTTGAACCTTTTAATCCCTTGGGCTTTGCTATTTTTAAATAGTTAAGTATTCCATCAAGATCATACATAAAAAAGTCTTCTATGCTCTTCTTGGCTTTTATATGAATTACTTTAGAAGCCCCTTTATCAATTAAATCTTTCTCAAGTTTTGATCTATTAATTGGTGGATGGACTCCAAATTCAAATACATCAGTATCATAACAAAGCACAACAATTAGTTCATGAGTTTTCAAATATTTATTTACAATTTCTTTTTCAAATTTATTTAATAATTTATTTTGAAATTTGCCTATTCCCATGATACAAAAAGATTTTAAAATGTCTACTTTAAACTTGTTTCCTGGTATTTTGCTTTTTATAGTATACAATACTTTCTTATAAAATTCATCATCAGTTTCGCCTTCTGTATATATTACTACACATTTTTTCATATATTACTCCATATATTTAGCAAGTGTTTCTAAGTCACTAGCATCTCCACTCATTAAATCAAAAAGATAATCACCTACACGTAAATCATAGTTTTCTGCATCAGCCATTAGTTTTTTTACAGATTTATCTTTTATTTTTGAAAATGTAGCAATACCGTTATCATGTGGTAAACCTACATATATTTTAGAAGGTTCAATATAATTCATTAAGTATGGAGAGTGACTTGTAATAATAATTTTTATGTTTTTGGCGAAAGCATTTAAAGCAATTAAATATTGTTGTAATACCTTAGGATTTAGAGAGTTTTCAGGTTCTTCTATTGCTACAATTGAAAAATTGTTGTTAGATGCTATCTCTAGGTTAGTAAGTACTTTTAGTATTCTTTTTGCACCATCAGACATATTATTAAAATCTATAGGTGAAGATAAATTTTTATCTTTTGCAATTAGTGCATAAAATTTTCCAACTATTTTTGAAGGTTCAAGATTGTTAGGATTAGTATTTTGCTCAACTGTAATAGGAATTCGCACAACATCTATTTTTTCTATAGAAGGGAAGATATCAGTAAAGGTATTAATTATTAAATTAAATCTATCTGGCCTTTCTTGTTGAATATCATATAATATAGTTGGTATATTGTTTTTTCCACTTAAATCATAATTAAAAACCTCACCATCTAAGATAGGTGCAATTCTATAAGGCATGGCAGCATTAAAATCATGATCAATAAAAATTCTTAAATTATTAAGGTTTTTAATAATATCCATATAAAATAAATCATCATATGCTTTTATCTTATTTAAAATTAATTCATAATTTTCTATTAATATTGATTTATTGCAAGCTCCTGTTTTTGAAGGTTTAAAAAAAGAAGATTCATTTTCTCTTTTTATATAAAATGTGAATTTTTGTGATTCACTAGGTTCCTTAACTTTTAAGTATTCCTTTATAATTTTTCCATTTTCATTGTTTCTAGACCATAAAAATGAATATCCATATATTATATTTTCATTGTTTACAGTTGCTTCTATTTCAAATGAAAATGTTGTACTAAGATAATTTTTATTTACAGGAATTGCAGGATTATACATCATTTGATTTTTTCTAGTTTCATTGTTACTGATAATAAAGTCAATTCCAAAAATGATTGCAGTTAAAGTATTTGTTTTTCCATAGCTATTAATAGACAACAAACTAGTAATATTATTTAGAGTTAAATCAATATCTTTTAAATTTTTAAATCCGTCAATTTTTATCCTTTTAATATCCATGTTTTCACTCCATATATTTATTAATTTTTGTATCATAATTATACACTCACCTTTTTAAAAAGTCAATAAATATTAAACGATTCATTAAATATTTTTAACAAAATTAGTATATATTATTCAAAAAATATAAAAATAATGAATAAAATGTTTAATATTATTAGTAAAATAAAAAACACAAATAATTTATATATAGCGAAATATGTAAAAGCATGTAATATCAGTAAATTGCTATACTTGTAAAAGAAATTATGATATAATTTGACAAAATCAAAGGAGGACTTATTATGGCATACCAAGGTAGAGGTAGAACTGATAAAGCAGGAAACAAGTATGAAACAAATTACTTTATATATCAACTTTTGAAGGTTGTTGATGAAGAAATTTATAGTGTAACTTTAGAGGCATTAGGTGATGATGAAAAAGGAATTGATATATGGATTGAAAATAAAGATGGGACAAGAGAAGGACAGCAGTGTAAGGGCAGAAATCTAAATAAAGATAAATGGACATTAGCAGCAATTAATAAATATGACATTTTAGAGACATGGAAATTTCAATTAGAAAGAGATTTAAAAAATCGTGTTAGTATTGTTTCTCCAATTTCATTCATTATATTAGAGGATATTATAAATATTGCAAATACTTCATCAGGAAATATTAAGGATTTTTATGAAAATCAAATATTAAAATCAAGTGTTGAAATGAGAAAATTTTATACTAATTATTGCAAAAAGATGAAGTTAGATATAAAGAATGAAGCTGATAGGTTAAAGTCTTTAGATTATTTAAAGAGAACAAATTATCACCAAATACCAGACAATGAGCTGAAAGATATTATTAAAACAAAAATTAAATTTTTATTTTCTGAAGATGAAGACTTGGTATATAATTTACTATTAGATTTCACAATAAATAATAATATTTGGGGTAAACCTATAGATTTAATAGAAATTAAGAAATATCTTGATGAAAAGAATGTTAAATTAAGAAATTTAGCTTTTGATAATAAAATTTCTCCTCGAATAGATGTATTAAATAGAGAATTTGATATGCTTTTCATGCCAATTAATGGTAATCTGATTGAAAGGAAGGAATATGTAGAATGTAAAAAGTTAATTGAGGAAGGAAAATCAATTATAATTCATGGTAAAGCTGGATATGGAAAAAGTGGAGTTGTACAACTTATTATTGAAGATTGTAAGAGAGATAATATACCATATATTGCAGTTAAGTTAGATAGAAGTATTCCAAAGAAAAATACGAAAGACTGGGGAAAAAATTTAGGATTGCCTGAATCAATAAGTTATTGCATAGATAGTCTTTCTAAAGATAGAAAAGCAATCATAATACTTGACCAATTAGATGCATTAAGGTGGACACAATCAGGTTCTATAGAGTCGTTGTTCGTTTGTAGAGAGTTAATTGAAGAGATAGAAAATATAAATATAAAAAGAGAGAATAAAATAACAATTGTTCTTGTATGTAGATCTTATGATTTGAACTATGATAATAATATTAAATTACTATTTAAAGAAGATGATAATTTTTGGAACAAAATACAGATTGATAAATTTTCAAAAGAAGTAGTAAAGGAAGTTGTGGGTAAACAATATGAAAGTAATGGTAAAAAGCTAAATGAATTGCTAGAAATACCAAGTAACTTATTTATTTGGACAAAACTGGATAAAAATAAAAATTATGATAATTGTTATACTACCAATAAATTAATAGAAACTTGGTGGGACCAATTGTTGGGAGAATCTGGAAACGCTAAAATAGATAATATTATAATAAAACAATGTAAAGATGAAATTGTAAAAAAAATGTATAATATGTCAATGATAAGTATAACTAAGAAATTTCTTAATGTTGATGAAAAAGCATTAAAGTATCTTTCATCAAATGGATTTCTATTTACTGAAGGACAAAACATATCTTTTACACATCAAACAATATTGGATTATTTTTTAGAAGCAGAAATGATTAATATGTATCAAGAAGACAAAGATATAGAAGAAATTGTCGGAGATAAGGAAAGACAAACACCTTCAAGAAGATATCAAATTCAAATGTTTCTTGAAGATTTAGCAGATCTTAATATAACAGATTTTATAAGTGTAGGAAAAAGTATTTTAAATTCAGATAATATTAGGTTTTATATAAAGTATGTATTTTTTGAAGTACTTGGACAAATTGATAATATTGATAATGAAATAGAAAAATTCATATTAGAAATTTATAATGATGAAATATATGGAAAACACATTATTAATAATGTTATTCAGTCTAATTTTTCATATGTAAAAATATTATTAAAAAATGGTATTTTAGATGAATGGATTGAGAATGAAACAAAAATAGATTTGTGTGTTTCATTAGTAAGAAGCGTAGAAGATAAATATGATAATGAAATTGCTAGCTTTATAGAAAGACATTTATTTAAAACAGAAGAATGTGATAAAAAATTATTTAGCTGTTTTAGTTTAAAAATAAATAAAGAAATAGAAGAAATATTTGAATTAAGGATGAAAATATATGAAAAATATCCTGAATTAAGTGAAGGATATATTGATTTCAAATCTTTATTTAGGTCTAATGAACTAAGAGCAATAAGATTAATAAAACTTAGGTTAGAATATAAAATCGGTAATAAAAATAAAAGAATATATAGATATAAAGAAGAACTTGTTTTTGAGGAATCTGAGATTATAATTGAAAAAAATGAAGAAATTTTGAATATGCTATTACCATACATTCCTACTGAAATTAATACGAATTGGGTAGAATGGACTGGAAGGAGTAAATTTAGCTTGAGTATAGAAAGAGCAACAATAAACATTATAAAAAAGGCTAATAATAATCTTATAAAAAAATTTCCTAACAAGTTTTGGAATATTTATAAAAAATATATGGGTAAAGGATATCCTTTATTTAATGAATTTATATTGGAAGGATTTGAAAAATTACCTATTCAATACAGTGATAAGATTATAAAATATTTATGTAGCGATTTCAATAATAATATCTTTGATACTAGTAGTGGGAACCATGATGAACTTTTATTAGTTAAGAAAGTACTGAATAGACATTCAAAATTTTGTAGTCAAGAGACTTTTAAAGAATTAGAAAATAAGATATATTATTACTGTCAAGAAGATTATAAGGATGCATATAGACATGTTAGAGAATATAAATTAAATTATACTTGCCAAAAGATGCCATGGGATTGGTGGGGAAATGTACAAGTAGAATTGATACCATACTTAGATAAAGAGAGATTAAGTAAAAAAACAAGACAATTATATGATGTATTACAAAGAAAATTTAAAGATGGAAGTAATTATTTTCATTATTCAGGGGGACATAGTGGTTCAGTATGGTCACCAATAGCAACAAAGAATTTGAGTAATAAACAATGGATTAGGTTATTATCTAATAATAAGTTAAAAATAATAGAAAATCATCATTGTAAAGAAGTTGAAGGGGGATTTATAGAGAGTAATTTAATGGAATTTGCTCAAAGCTTTAGTAATGCTACATCTATTGAACCAAAAAGAATGATAGAACTAGTTTTAAATAATTATGATATAGTGTTAGAAGAATTTATTGAAGCACTTTATAGTGGACTTCAAATTACTGAAAAATTGGATGAAATTCCAGTTGAGCTGATAGAAAAAGTATTTATAAAATTTCCATGTGATAATAAATCACAAAGAGCACAAAAAATTTGTTGTATTCTTAAGAAAAAGAAAGATGTAAATTGGTCGAATAAAACAATAGAAATGTTAAAGGAAATTGCAATAAATCATAAAGATCCAATATTAGGAAAACCAAATGTTACAAATTATAAAAACAAAGAAATTAAAAGTGTTGAAATGTTACAAATTAATGCACTTAATTGTACAAAAGGCTTTGCTGCAAAAGCGATTGCACATTTGTTATATAATAAAAATGAATTGTTTGAAAATTTTAGGGAAATAATTAAAAAATTATCACAAGATGAAAATCCTGTTGTTAGATTTGCAAGTTTATATTGTTTATATACATCATATTATATTGACAAAGAATGGACTATGCCTATAATTTTTGAATTATTTGAGCAAGATGATAGATTTTTAAGTTTTTTTGAATCAAGAAGATTATTGTTTTCTATGTATAATGAAGAAAAGAATAAAGTATTAGAAATAATTAAAAAAATATATTATTCAGAGGATAAAGATTTGAAAAAGATAGGGGCTCTTTGTGTTGCAGAAATGTACATTATCAATGATGAATTTTCAGATATAATACAGGATACGAAGAATATGGATGAAATTTCACAAGAACAAATATTAAGAATGATAGAAGTTTATTATAATAGCTTAGAATATAATGAAAAATGTAAAGATTTAGTCCTAAAATATAATAGGAATAATTGTGATTTGGAAAGCTTTATTAGTAGAATATTTTATGACAAAGATATTGATTTAAAAAGAGATAAAGAATTTTTAATAGAAATTACAAAAAGTAATTCAGGAAGAAGATTAATACATTCCTTAATAAATTATATAGAAGAAAATGCATTATCTATATTAGATTTTTCAGAAATAATTTTAGGAATACTAGAATCGGTTGTAAATTGTGAATATAATCAAGAAAATTTATATTCTTATGGTGATGAATTATCTAAGCTTGTTATAGGACTGTATGATGAAACAGAAGGAAAAACTGAAAGTAAAATGAAAAATTTAGCAAGTCAGTGTTTAGATATTTGGGATAAAATGTTTGAAAGACAAATAGGTAGAATAAGATTATTAAGTAAAGAAATATTTGATAGGTAAAAAAAGGAAAAGTAAAAAGCTTTTCCTTTTTTTAGTGTGCACAGCATGGGCAGCAACTTGTAGACAAGGGGACGGTTTTTTGTCTATAAAAATTTAATATTATTTTTAAAATATTTGCATAAAAATTGCAAAAAATATAAAAATAATATTAAAATAAATTGCATTTTTTTAAAAATAGAGTATAATATATAAAAAGAGGTGAGAGAAATGTTAATTCAATTTAGTGTTAAAAATTTCATGTCATTTAAAGAAAAGCAGGTTTTTAGTATGGAAGCTGGATCAGGTAATGAAAATATTGAAAATATTGTTGGCTTAAATGAAAATAATGAAAGAATATTAAAAACAACTGCATTGTATGGTGCTAATGCATCAGGGAAAACAAACTTAATGAAAGCTCTCTCTGCTGCGATAGCGATGGTTAGATTATCAAACAACAGACAGCCAGGTGAAAAATTAATACAAATGGAATCTTTTGCTTTTGATGATATAACAAAAAATGAACCATGCGAGTTTGAATTTATTTTTTATGCTAATTCAAATAAATATGTGTATGGTTTTAAGGCAGATAAAAATAAGGTGTATGAAGAATATTTATATCAGTATTTTTCTGCAAAAGCAACAAGAATATTTGAAAGAACAAATTGTAATGAATATAAATTTTTACAGGCGGATGAAGGAAAACTAAAAGCAATTAAAAGTCAAAACATAGATAATAAATTGTTTTTATCAACAGCAACAACATGGAATTATGATAAAACAAAAGATCCATATTTATGGTTTGCACAAATGATTAATACCTATTCAGAAGGAATGGATTTATCACCACTTTCACTAGAAGCATATGATAATGATGAAGATGAAAGCTTAAAAAAATTTACATTAAAACTATTAGAAGAAGCAGATATTATTATAAAAGATTATAATGTTGAAATAGTAGAAACAACGATGGATAATAATATGATAATACAGTTAAAAAATATGAATGTTCCATCTAATGTAATTATACCAAAAACCAAAGTAATTAAAAATATAACAATGACTCATGAGGTAATGGGAGATAATGATAATTCAAAAGTATTTAATTTAAATTTCTTTAATGAATCATCAGGAACAAGAATACTATTTTCAATGGCACCATTGTTAAAAAGTGCATTTGAAAATGGAAAAATAATAGTAATAGATGAAATAGAAAGAAGCTTACATCCTAGTTTAGTAGAGATGATAATTAAATTTTTCCATAATCCAGAAATAAACAAAGGAAATGCTCAGTTAATATTTAATACACATGATACAAACTTATTATCATTAGATCTATTTAGAAGAGATCAGATATGGTTTGCAGAAAAAGATCCAAAGAAAGGTGCTACTGAATTATATCCATTAGATGATTTTTCAGTAAGGAAAACAGAAAATATTCAGAAAGGATATTTGAATGGAAGATATGGAGCAATTCCTTTTGTAGCTACAGGTGATAGCTTATGGCAGGAATGAGAAGGTTTGAACAAAGAAAAAGAAATAATGAGCATAGAAATAGAAATCCATTTGTTATAATTGGATGTGAAGGAAAAAATAAAACCGAAAAATTATATTTTAATAATTTCAATAGTAGACAATGTATTATTAAATTTTCTAAAGGAAATAGCACAGATCCAAAAGGAATTGTGCAAGATTTAATACATTTTATCAAAAGTAATGAAATTGAATTAGAGGAAAATGATAAAGTTTATGCTGTATTTGATACAGATGTAGGACAAAATAAGCAACAACAAATAGAAGAAGCTAAAAGTTTAGCTGAAGAAAATGGGGTTGAAATAATAACTTCAACTCCTACATTCGAATTATGGTTTTTGTTGCATTTTGGATTTACTACAAAAGCATTTGTTTCAAATAAGGCATTACAGGATGAATTGGCAAGAAAAGTACCAAATTATTCAAGGAGTAATAATACATATTTAGTTGTTAAAGGTTTGACAGGACAAGCTATTGAAAATGCTAAAAGACTAGAACAATATCAATTAAATGAAGGACGAGCATTAGACAGCGAAAACTGTAATCCATATACAGGAGTGTATAAAGTTACAGAAGAATTAATAAATAGGAATAAAGAGAAACAATAAAAGAAAAGTATAAGTGGGAATTTTTTATACAGATGTACAAGATTACTTTGATGATTATAAATTATTAGTAATAGAGTCAGGTTATAAAGGAAGTTATAGTCTAACGAGAGAGAAGAACCATAATGAAGTAATAACATATGAAGATTATCAAACAAAAAAGTAAACAGATATTTTGAAAAAGAAAAATGGGAAAAACTGCGAAATATAGGAATGGTACGAAAGATAATTGAAAAGGGATATTATATATCAAGTCTATTAAGAAATAAATATATTGTTTTGTCAGAGTATTGAGAAAATAAGGAAAAATTGAAAAAATGCAAATAAAGGAGGAAGAAACAATGATTCAAAAAATATTAGATTTCCTTAAAAGTATATTTAGTAACAATATTAGTAAAAAAATTAATTCAAAGAAGAGAGTAATTAAAAACAATGTAAAAAAGAATAAGAAGTCAGAGATAAATATTACTAATAATTTAGGAGATAAAAATGATTAACAATATAAATAATGAAATAAAAGATAATAAAAAGTGTAATATTAATGTGAAAAATGTATATGCTCCAGATGATAAAATAGCAAAATATAATATTGTTGATGAAGATATAAAAAATAAACAAGAAATAGAGGAAGAGTTTTCAAAAAGAATTAAATACACAGAAAAAGTTTATAGTATGCAATTACCGAAAGAATTACAAGAAGATTTTGAGATTAAATCCGAAAAAATAGGAAACAATATGGAATTTCTTACTAAACCAAAAACAATAGATGCATACGAAAAATTTCCTCCTAAAATAAGATTTAGCTATAACTTGAGTAATGTAAAAGGGTTAGAAAATTTTAAAGCTAAAAATTTCTTAGAGTTAACACGTGAAATGTATGAAAAACAAACTGGTATTGTAATTGAAAACCCATATAATATCAAAGAGTTTTTAGGGGACATTGAAAATCCAGCATCTATATTTTCAGATATTAATTTTAATGCCAAATCAACAATATATATTCAACCACATCCGTTTCCACCAGCAATAGCATATAATATAAGATTATTTAATAATTATTTTGATTTTGAACTTAGAAAAATAATGTTAAGAATTGAAAAAATTGATGGAAATATATATACCTATTCTAATTTTGAATCAAAAGAAGATAAATTTGATGTAAAAATAGTAATAAATTTTTATGAAGAAAAACTAAATTTTAGCATAAAAATCAAAATTAAAGATGAATATGTAGAAGATTGCGAAATTGTTAGTGAATTTATAAAATATTGTATTTTGATAGAAGACATAGATAGTAATTTACTATTCCAATTTTATGAGGATAATGAAACTATTTTTGAAACTAAAAATTTTGGAAAAAAGAGATTTTCAAGAATAGAATATAAAAAAGTAAAAAAACAATTAAATTTTCTTGAAAAAATGATATTTATTGAAAAAAGAAAAAATATAAAATTTAAATACAACGGAGACGAATTATTACAAAATAAGGAATATATTTATATGATATATAATGAAGTGCAAGATAGAAATTATACACTTACTAATCCTACAACATGGATATTAGAATCCTATGAAGATGCAGTTATTGATGAAGATATAGAAAAGATATATAATAATAAAGAACCTATATTGATAGAAACGAGTATTAAAGATATAAATATATTTGGTACTAATATTAAACTCAAAGAACATAAATTATGTATGGAAAATTGCATAGTTGATTCAATAGAAAAAAGAGATAGTAAATATTTTATAAAAGTTACAACCAATAGGGCAAAATTTAAAATCATAAAGCAAGAGGTGTAAGATTATGAATCAGGTTTTAAAAGAAGAAGAAATTATAAATCTAATTAAAGAATATCTAAAAATTATTAATACTGATAATGCTATTCTAATAGATGGAGAATGGGGAAGCGGGAAAACTTTTTTCGTTAAAAATAGAATAATCAAAGAGTTAACTGGATTAGAAAAAGAATATCAAGGAAAAAAGAAAAGAGTAAAATTTATATACATATCAACCTATGGAATAAAAGAAACTAAAGAATTAGATAATAAGTTATTTGATTCAATTATAGGAGATTTTTTGCCAAATAAGGTAGGAAAATTCCATAAGATAATTAAAAAAGGAATCACTTCTATATATGATATTATAAAAGCTTTTAAGGAATTGCCTGATATTCCAAAAGATAGTGTAAGAAATTTAATCGAAATACTTCAAAATGAAAAAGATTATACTCTTGTATTTGATGATATAGAAAGATGTGATATGCCAATTAATGAATTATTAGGCTATATTAATGAATTTGTAGAACACAAAAAATTAAAAGTGATTTTGGTTGCTAATCAAAAGGAAATAGCAAAGAAAAAAGTCTATTCTAATGTAGAATTAAAATATATTGCTGCAGTAAATAAAGATGTAATAATTCCTAGAAAAAATAAAAAGAATGATTTAAAGGAAATATTTAATGAAGTACCTAAAGATAAAAAAATAGATGAACCAATAGATTTAGAAAGATTGAACGAAAGAGTAGAAGCTTTATTTGGGGAAGATTTATTATATAATCAGATAAAAGAAAAATTAGTTGGTACTACAATATATTATAAACCTAATTTAAATATAGTATTAATAGAGTTACTAGACAAACAAATTCAAGACATTAGAATAAAAAAATATTTGAAAGATAATTCTGAAAAAATTATAGAAATGATGGAAAGTAAAAACCATATTAATATAAGAACTTTAAAAATTGCAATTAAATTAATAGAAAAAATATTTTCGATATTATTAAGTATGGATTTATCAGCTTATGAGCAAAACAATATTGAAAATTGTAAACATAATTTAATGTTATATATAATTTATGAATGTATTAAATATAAAGAGGGGCTTATAGAATGTATTTGGACAGATAAATCTGAATTTGGCTATATTAGTACAGAAAGAATGATAGGTGAATATATAGAAGGATTTAAATTTGTAGATGAAATAATTACAAGTGGATATATTAATGAAAATAGAGTGAAAAAAGTAATAAACTTATATATTAAGGAAAAATCTGAGAATTCTAGAGATTATAATGATCCTTTAAGAGTATTAGAAGGATATTGGGAATTAGAAGATGAGAAAATTGAAAGAAATATTGAATTACTTCAAGAGAAGTTAAAGAAAAACGCATATAATCATAATTTATATTCAAAAATTTTGCTTACTACTATGAGGATAGTAAATATTGGATTTGATAGAAAATATTTAGAAGAAATAAAAAAAGATATGATTAAGAATATAGAAGGTTCGACAATTTTTACTGACTTAGATGAATTTAATTTAACTTTTAAAGATCAAGAAGAAATAGATCAGTATAACAAAGAAGTACAACCAATAAAAAATTTTATATCGGAGAAAATAAAGATTGAAAAAGAGTATAATATAAATAACATTATTAATTTTCATGAAGGATGGGGGGAAAAATTTAACGAATATTGTCAAAAACATAAAAATGAATTTTTAAGTAAAAAAGAATTTTTTAAATTAATAGATGTTGAAAATGCCTTAAATTGTTTAAAATCATCTAATACTAAAGATATAAGCGATTTTAGAAGAAGAATAGCTAGTATATATGGATATAGTAATATTAAAAATTATCATATTAATGATATTAATAATATAGAAAAATTTTTAGAAGGATTAAAGGCAATAAGTGAAGATGAATTAAAGGGATATGATAAAAGTAAAAGATATAATATTAAATTATTAAAAGAAAGTATTTCTGACATATTAAGAAGATTAAAATAAGAACTCTGGTAGCTCTTATTTGTTTTAACTTTAGCGGTAAACCCCCAGCTATGCTGGGGCGTCGGAGAAGTAACACCAGAGTTAGCACATGAAATTGGAGTAAGACTTGCTGAAGAAATGTGGGGAGATAGATTTCAGGTTGTAGTTACAACTCACTTAAATACAAATCATATTCATAATCATTTTATATTAAATTCAGTTTCATTTAAAGAGGGTTGGTAGCATTGTTTTTATATTATTGTTTTGCATTAAGAGCTTATCCAAAGAAACAACAACAATATAAAATGTCTCCAGATATGAAAAAGCAGTAAGAAAATTAGATCAGTATACAGCAGAAGCAAATTTAATGTGTAAATATAAGTTGAAAACTTTAAAAGATGTAAAAAGTTATAAGAAAAAAAGTATAGAAAATTTAAGAGATTTATACAATGAAAGAAACAGATTATATTATAAAAGAAAGAATATGGATGATGGAGCTGAAAAAGATATTGTTAATGAAGAAATTATAAAAGTAACTGACAAGATTAAAAATGTGAAAAGAGAATTATTTTATTGTGATGATATTGTTGAAAGAACTAATGAAGTTGTTGAAAATATTAAGTATATTGAGGAGGAGAAGTGGAAGAAACAGAATGAGAAAAATAAAATGAAAAGTACTAATAAAGTGAAATAGAGTATATATTTTTTCTGTTGTTAAAGTCAATTTTAAAAAATATAGTTTATTAACAAAATTTGTCAAATTTTGTTGTTAAATTAGGGATTTTATGATATAAAATATCTTAGAAATATTATAGGTATTAGGGGGAAAGAAGATGAATAAACAGCAGTTGGCATCAAAAATTTGGGAATCAGCAAATAAGATGAGATCAAAAATAGAAGCTAATGAATATAAAGATTATATATTAGGTTTTATTTTCTATAAATTTTTATCTGAAAAGGAAGAAAGTTATTTAGATAAAATTTCGTTACCAAAAGAAAGTCGTAAAGAATATGTTAAAGAAGAAAAAATAGATATTCGAGATAATATTCAAAAAAATATAGGATATTTCATTTCTTATGACGATTTATTTTCTACTTGGTTAAGTAAGAAAAATGACTTTGATATTTCTGACGTTAGAGATGCATTAAATGCTTTTAGTAGAAATATAAGTGATGGAAGTAAAAAAGTATTTGATAGAATTTTCGAAACATTACAAACAGGATTAAGTAAATTAGGAGATTCTGCAAAAGCACAAACTAAAGCTGTAAGTGACTTAATATATTTAATTAAAGATATTCCAATGGATGGAACTCAAGATTATGACGTTCTTGGATTTATTTATGAATATTTGATTAGTAACTTTGCAGCAAATGCTGGAAAAAAAGCAGGAGAGTTTTATACTCCTCATGAAGTATCATTACTAATGTCTGAAATAATATCAGAGCATTTAAAGGATAGAAGTGATATTCAGATATATGACCCAACAAGTGGCTCTGGTTCTTTATTAATTAATATTGGTAGATCGGCATCAAAATATATTAAAGGTGAAAATAAAATTAAATACTTTGCTCAAGAATTAAAACAAAATACTTATAACCTTACAAGAATGAATTTAGTAATGAGAGGAATTTTGCCTGAAAACATTGTTACAAGAAATGGCGATACTCTTGCAGAGGATTGGCCTTTCTTTGATGAAAATCATGCATATAATCCTTTATTTGTTGATGCTGTTGTTTCAAATCCACCTTACTCTCAAAACTGGGATCCAACAGATATGGATGTTGACCCTAGATTTAAAGAATATGGTATTGCACCAAAAGGAAAAGCAGATTATGCATTTTTACTTCATGATTTGTATCATTTAAAGGGAAACGGGATTATGACTATTGTTTTACCTCATGGTGTCTTATTTCGTGGTGGAGATGAAAGAGAAATAAGAAAAAATCTTATTGAAAAAAACAATATTGATACAATCATAGGATTACCTGCAAATATATTCTTTGGGACAGGTATTCCAACTATTATAATGATTTTGAAGAAACAAAAGGAAAATACGGATATTCAAATAATAGATGCATCAAAAGGATTTGTTAAAGAGGGTAAAAATAACAAATTAAGAGCATGTGATATAAAAAAGATTGTTGATTCTGTTATTAATAGATGTGATATTCCAAAATTCTCAAGAGTTGTATCACGAAGTGAAATTAGAGAAAATGATTATAATTTAAATATACCAAGATATGTGGATTCTTCTGATGAGCAGGAAAGCTTTGATATATATGCTTCGATGTTTGGTGGAGTACCTGAAGAAGAAATTAATAAATATAAAGAGTTTTGGGAAGCATTTCCTTCACTAAAAAATGAATTGTTTAGAAAGGTTAATGATAACTACTCAGAACTATATACTGAAGAAATTAGTGAAGTAATAAATAATAATAGTGAAGTAATTGCATTTAAAAATAATTTTGAAAAATTGTTAGAAAACTTTGAAAACTATCTAGAAAATAACTTAGTATTAAATTCTTTAAATGTTGATATTAATAATGAAGAAAGTATTTCAAGTAAGCAAATCTTTAAATTGTTAGATACAAATGCTTTAGTTGATAATTATAAGGCATACCAAATATTAGATGAAGCGTGGACTAATATTTCAGGCGATTTAGAAATGATTCAAACTGAAGGTATTGAAGCTGTTAGAAAAGTTGATCCTAATATGATTATTAAAAAGAAAAATGGAAATGAAGAAGAAGTACAAGATGGTTGGGTTGGACATATTATTCCATTTGAATTAATACAAAAATATAAATTATCTAATGAATTAGAAGAATTAAATAAAAATAATGATAGACTTTCAGAAATCACATCAGAATATGAAGAATTATTTGATGAAATAAATGAAGAAGATAAAGATTCTATCTCTAATGATAATAATGATGCATTTGACATGAAAAAAGTAGCCGAAAAAGTAAAAGAAATAAAAAAAGAAAGAATTACAGTTCTTGAAGATTCTTTTGAAAAGAAAATTATCAAAGCACTTAAATTATCAGATGAAGAAAAAGAATTGAAAAGAGTAATAAAATCACAAAATGAAGAAATAATAGTTTCAAGTAAAAAGGCTATTGAAAATTTATCAGATAGTGAAGTAAGTGAAATATTAAAATTAAAATGGGTTAAAACATTGATAAATAACTTAAATAATTTACCAAAAGAGATTATTAATAATTTCATAAAGAACATTGAAAAAATATCAAATAAATATGAAACAACTTTAGTAAATCTTGAGGATGAGATTAAAGATGTTGAAAGTGAATTATCAAGTATGATAGATGAACTTACTGGTGATGAATTCGATATGAAAGGACTTAGTGAATTAAAATCACTATTGAGTGGTGAGTAATATGGAAGAAAAAGAGAAAAAACCAAAGATTAGATTCAAAGGATTTACTGAAGCTTGGGAACAGCGTAAGTTTAAAAGTATATACTCTAATATAAGAAATGCTTTTGTTGGAACAGCTACTCCATATTATGTTTCAGAAGGTCATTTTTATCTTGAATCAAATAATGTCAAGGATGGACAAATAAATAGAAATGCGGAAATATTTATAAATGATAATTTTTATCAAAAACAAAAAGATAAATGGTTACATACTGGTGATATAGTTATGGTTCAATCAGGACATGTTGGACATACTGCTGTAATACCTGAAAAATTAAACAATTTAGCAGCACATGCTTTAATTATGTTTTCAAATCAAATAGAAAAGCACAATCCATATTTTATAAATTATCAAGCACAAAATGCAAAATTTAAAAAGAAAATATCAGATATAACAACAGGTAATACGATAAAGCATATTTTATCATCAGATATGAAAGATTTTGTTATTGATATTACAACGATTGAAGAAGAAAATAAAATATCAAGATTATTATTGAATATAGATAACCTTATCACTCTTCATCAACGTAAGTATGATAAGCTAATTAATGTTAAGAAATCTTTACTTGAAAAAATGTTTCCTAAAAATGATAGCAATGTGCCTGAAATTAGATTCAAAGGATTTACTGAAGCTTGGGAACAGCGAAAGTTGGGAGAATGTGTTTTAATACAGAGAGGAGGATCACCTAGACCGATAGAAAAATTTATTACTAAGCAAGAAAATGGTGTTAATTGGATTAAAATTGGAGATGTTTCTATTGATTCAAGGTATATAACTAAAACAGAAGAAAAAATTATTTTTGAAGGTGTAAAATATTCAAGAAAAGTAAAAATTGGAGATTTAATTTTATCAAATTCTATGAGTTTCGGAAGACCATATATAATGGCTATAAATGGCTGTATTCATGATGGTTGGTTGCTTATTAGAAATGACAAAAATATTTTTGACTTAGAGTATTTACTTCAACTATTTTCATCAGATTATATGTATAAACAATATCAGTCTTTAGCATCAGGAGGAGTAGTAAATAATTTAAATAGTGAATTAGTTCAATCAACTATAGCTCTTGTGCCAAACAAAAGTGAGCAACTGAAAATAGGAAAGATTTTTAAACAACTAGATAACCTTATCACTCTTCATCAACATAAGTTAGATAAATTAAAAAATATAAAGAAATCTCTATTAGAGAAAATGTTCATATAGAAAGGAGTTTTTAGTATGTTTGATGATGAATTAGAATTTGAACATGCCTTAGTAAAAGAATTAGTTGCTAATGGATGGACTGATGGTGTATTAAATCATCCAACTGAAAAAGACTTGTTAGATAACTGGGCTAAAATACTATATGAAAACAATAGACAAATAGACAGATTGAATGATTATCCACTAACAGATACTGAAATGCAACAAATAATTGAACAAATAATGCAATTAAGAACGCCTTTAAAACTTAATGGATTTATTAATGGTAAAACTATATCAATTCGTAGAGATAATCCTGATGATAAAGAACATTTTGGAAAGGAAATAGCTTTAAAAATATATGATAGAGATGAAATTGCAGCAGGAGAAAGTAGATACCAAATTGCTGAACAACCTATATTTAATAAAAAATCATTTGTTTTAAATGATCGCAGAGGCGATTTAATGCTACTTATTAATGGAATGCCAGTAATTCATATAGAATTGAAAAAAAGTAATATTCCAGTAAGTCAAGCAACAAATCAAATAGAAAAATATTCACATGAGGGTATTTATGATGGTATTTTCTCACTAGTACAAATATTTGTTGGAATGAATCCTGAAGAGACAGTTTATTTTGCAAATCCAGGAGCTGATGGTCAATTTAATCCTGATTTTTATTTCCATTGGGCAGATTTCAACAATGAGCCAATAAATAATTGGAAAAAAATTGCCTCATCATTATTACATATTCCTATGGCACATCAATTAATAGGATTTTATACTATACCTGACGATACAGATGAAGTGTTAAAAGTTATGAGAAGTTATCAATATTATGCTTCAAATGAAATTTCAGGAAAAGCATCTAAAACTGATTGGAGTAAACCAAACACTAGAGGCGGATATATTTGGCATACTACAGGCTCTGGAAAAACAATGACATCTTTTAAGTCAGCTCAATTGATAGCTAATTCAAAAGATGCTGATAAAGTTGTTTTTCTAATAGATAGAATAGAATTAGGGACACAATCTTTAAGAGATTATAGAGGATTTGCAGAAGCTGATGAAAGCGTTCAAGCGACAGAAGATACTGATACATTAATTACAAAATTAAAAAGTGATAATATTGCGGATACACTAATTGTTACTTCTATTCAAAAAATGAGTAGAATTAAGGAAGATGCAGGACTAAGAGATGAGGATATTAGAATAATCAATAAAAAGAGAATTGTTTTTATAGTTGATGAATGTCATCGTTCTCAATTTGGTGAAATGCATAATACAATTAAAGATACATTTCCAAGAGCTATTTTCTTTGGTTTTACTGGAACACCAATATTAGCTGAAAACAAGAAAAATATGAGTGATACAACTGATGTATTCGGTAATGAATTACATAGATACAGCATTGCTGATGGTATTAGAGATGAAAATGTTTTAGGTTTTGACATATATAAAGTATTAACTTTTAAAGACAATGATATTAGGAAAGCTGTTGCATTAGATAAAGCAAAAGCTAAAGATGAATCAGAAGTATTTTCGAATCCTGAAAAAGAAAAGATTTATTACGAATATTATAATAAACCAATGGCAGGATATGAAGATAATAGTGGAATTTATATAAAAGGAATTGAGGATTATCTCTTGACCAAACAATATCATTCAAGAGAACATCAAGAAAAAGTAGTTGAGAATATTTTAGAAAATTATCAAATATTAAGTCACAATTGTAAGTTCCATTCTATTTTTGCAACAAGTAGTATTCATGAAGCTATTGAATATTATAGACTGTTTAAAGAAAAAAATACAGGATTAAAAATAACTGCTTTAGTTGATCCTAATATAGATAACGAAGGGGATTTTATCTTTAAAGAAGACGGTTTAGTAGAATTATTAGAAGATTATGAAAAATATTTTGGACTAAAATATTCTTTGTCTTCAGCAGGTGCTTTCAAAAAAGATGTAAGTCTTAGATTAGCCCATAAGAAGCCTTATACAAATCTAAGGAAAGAAGAACAAATAGATATATTAATAGTTGTAGACCAAATGTTAACAGGGTTTGATTCAAAATGGATAAACACATTATATTTAGATAAAGTTTTAAGGTATGAAAATATTATTCAAGCATTTTCAAGAACTAATAGATTATTTGGACCAGATAAACCTTTTGGAATAATAAAATATTATAGAAAACCATATACAATGGAAAAGAACATTGAAAAAGCTATAAAATTATATTCAGGAGATAAACCATTTGGATTGTTTGTTCCAAAGTTAGAAGAAAATGTTGAAAAAATGGATTATATTTATAGACAAATATTAACATTATTTAAAAGTGAGGGAATTGAAGATTTTTCAAAATTGCCTGAAAATATAGAAAGTAAAAGACAATTTGTCTCATTATTCAATGATTTTAGTAAATATCTTGAGGCTGCAAGAATTCAAGGATATAAGTTTGATTCAGAAAAATATGAAACTATTTGTTCTCCAATAGAAAAAACGGAAATCACAAAAGATTTTAAAGTAGCAGAAGAAAGTGAAACTTATGTATTAAATGAATCAATTTCAGGAGAAGAGTATAAAGCGTTAAAACAAAGATATAAAGAAGCTAGTAGTTCAAAAGAAAACAAAGATAGAGAAGCTCCTTATGATATTAAAGGATATATAACAGAATTAGATCCAATTAAAGTTAATCATGATTATATAGATAGTAAATTCAAAAAATATTTGAAGGATTTAAAGCAAGAAAATATATCTGAAGAAGAACTTACTAAAAATCTTAATGACTTGCATAAAGCTTTTGCTACATTAACTCAAGACGAACAGAAATATGCAAATATTTTTCTACATGATATTCAAAGTGGTAATGTAGAGATAGTTGAAGGAAAAAGCTTTATTGATTACATCACAGAATATCAAAAAAATGCAGAAAATGACATTATTAGACAAATTTCACAAGGATTAGGATTAGATGAGAATAAACTAAGAAATCTAATTAATTCTGACATAGATAATAGTAATATAAATGAATTTGGAAGATTTGATGATTTAAAGAAAACAATAGATATTGATAAAGCTAAAGAATATTTTGAAAAAATAGAAAACAGAGAAATACCAATTTTTGAAGTTAATATAAAAATTGATAAATTATTAAGAAAATTCATTATAGATGGTAATCTGGAATAAAGCTACATTTTAGAGAGCAGAGATGTTCTCTTTTTTTGTATCTTGGGAACAGTGTAGGATTAAAGATATTTCTACAATTCAAGCTGGTAGAGATATAGATAATAAAAAAATTGTAGATAATGGGAAATATCCAGTAATTGCAAACGCTTTAACAAATGATGGAATTGTTGGGTATTATAACGATGAATATAGAATAAAAGCACCTGCTGTTACAGTAACAGGTTGTGGTGATGTAGGACACGCACAAGCAAGAATGGTTGATTTTACACCAGTTGTAAGACTACTTGCTCTAAATACAAAACATGATGTTAGTTTTATAGCAAATGCAATTAACACAAAAAGAATAATTATAGAATCAACAGGAGTCCCTCAATTAACAGTACCACAACTTCAAAATTATGAAATAAAAGTTACATCAAAAAATGAAGAAAATAAAATTGGAATATTATTTGTTAAATTAGATAACCTTATCACTCTTCATCAGCATAAGTATAAGAGAGAAAGAAGGGATAAATATGAGTATTTTAAGAAAAAATATACTATTGTATCAATATTATGAACAATGGATAGAAATATATAAAGAAGGTGCTATTAGAAAAGTAACAATGGATAAATATAAGTTAACATTAAATTGCAGGTGTATCAATTGCAAGTGTTGCACATAGATTAGGTCATTCTAGTATGAATACAACACAAAAAACTTATTTACATATAATTCAAGAACTAGAAAATACAGATATAGATTTAATAATGAGATCGTTAACAGCTTTAAACAAATAATTAATTTGCTGGCGAAGAGTGATAAGGTTATCTAAAAAAGAATCTTCAGAAAATTTTAAAACATGTATTGACTAATAATAGTAACCATGGTAAAATAAAAATGCCACCAAAAAGTGGCACACAAATAAAGGAGATAGCATATATGAATACTATAGGAGGTCAAATACAGAGTCAAAATTTACTAAAAATTAAAAAAATCGTAGACAATGATAATAATGGAGATAAATTTGTTATTGTCAGGACTAAGAAAAACATAGAATTTATGAGAGATTATAACTTAGATAATGAAGATATTAAGGGTATTATAAGAGGACTCTCAGTAGATGATTGTTTTTCAGGTCCAGAACAAGATAGAGATGCACAATATCATGGGTGGATATTTAAATTTGATCCTTTGTTTGAAGACACGAAGTTGTACATAAAAATTAGAATCGAAAGTACAGAAAAGTCTGTTTGTTTGTCAGTACATGAATTTGGTAAATATGATGAGGTGAGTTAAAATGAAAGTATATTGTCCA
>CANPWE010000022.1 GCA_947581895.1 uncultured Clostridia bacterium
TTGTACTCCATTGTTAATATATTTATCCCTTTTACATAACTATTGAATTTGACTACTCTACAAAGTTTGGTTGTGTGGAGAAGTGTTAAATAACAATATAAAAAATTTGATTGAAAAACTCTTGATTTATGGTTAAATTTTTGATATAATAGTGAATGTTAAAAACGCACATAAGGTTAGTTTGAAGAGTGTGCTTATAAAAATCTTATAATTATAAGTTTCTGAAAATGATTGAAGCCTTATGGAGGAAAAACAAAAAGGGAGGAATAAAAATGGCAGTAGTTGCAATGAAACAATTACTAGAAGCAGGTGTTCATTTTGGACATCAAACAAGAAGATGGGATCCTAAAATGGCTGAATATATATTTCAAGCTAGAAATGGTATCCATATAATTGATCTTCAAAAAACATCAAAAAAATTAGATGAGGCATATGACTTCATGAAAGCACAAGCAGAGGAAGGAAAAACATTCTTATTTGTAGGAACAAAAAAACAAGCTCAAGATTGTATGAAAGAAGCTGCAGAAAAAAGTGGAATGTATTATGTAAATCAAAGATGGTTAGGTGGAATGTTAACTAACTTTGAAACAATTCAAAAAAGAGTACAAAGATTAAATGAATTAGAAACAATGGAACAAGATGGTACTTTTGATGTATTACCTAAAAAAGAAGTTATTTTATTAAAAAAGGAAATGGAAAAACTAGAAAAAAATCTTGGTGGAATTAAAGAAATGAAAGAAATTCCAGGAGTATTATTTGTAGTTGACCCTAAAAAAGAAAGAATAGCTATATTAGAAGCTAAAAAATTAAATATACCTGTTGTAGGGTTAGTTGATACTAACTGTAATCCAGAAGATGTTGATTATGCTATTCCTGGAAATGATGATGCTATACGTGCTGTAAAATTAATAGCAGATGTTATGGCAAATGCTATAATTGAAGGTAGACAAGGTGAATCTTTTGAAACATCAATAGATAATACAAATGCTGAAGGGGAAGAAGCTGTAGAAGAAAAAGCAGAACCAACAAGTATGGAAGAAGTTGTAGAATCAGCTGAATAATTTGTAAAAAATGTTGATGTATATTTATGTAAATTTTATACATAATATAATAACAATATAAAAGATGAATAATGATTTTGGAAGAGTGGGGCTTTCTTGCTCTACTCTTTTTTGAATTTTATTATATAAATATTGTATTTTTTTAATAAGTTATTATATAATAAAAAATAATAAATAATATAAATCATTAAAATTTTGAATTATCAAAAATTGATTTATAAAAATAAGTTATACAAATTAAAGGAGGAATTTTTAATGGTAACAGCAAGCCAAGTAAAAGATTTAAGAGAAAAAACAGGTGCAGGTATGATGGACTGTAAAAAAGTTTTAACAGAAACAGATGGAGATATGGAAAAAGCTATTGAATTATTACGTGAAAGAGGAATTGCAAAAGCTGCTAAAAAATCAAGTAGAGTTGCAGCAGAAGGATTAGTTGCAACATATGTTTCTGAAGATGGAAAGATTGGAGCAGTTGTTGAAGTTAATGCTGAAACAGATTTCGTAGGAAAAAATGAAGAATTTAAAAATTTTGTTTATGATGTTGCAAAACAAATTGTTGAAAAAAATCCTAAAGATGTAGAAGATTTATTATCACAAACTTCAATTTCTGATTCTGAAAAAACAGTTCAAGAAGTCTTAACAAATAAAATTGCTACAATTGGTGAAAACATGTCAATTAGAAGATTTGTAAGATTTGAATCAAATGGTATAGTTGGAAGTTATGTACATGGTGATGGAAAAATTGGTGTTTTAGTTGATATGGAAAATGCTACACCAGAACTTGCAAAAGATATATGTTTACAAATAGCTGCTGCAAAACCAGAATTCTTAAATAGAGAATCAGTTACAGCTGAAAGAGTAGAAAAAGAAATGGAAATATTAAAAGCACAAGCTATGAATGAAGGAAAACCAGCTGAAATTGCTGAAAAAATGGTTCAAGGAAGAATTAATAAATTTTATGGAGAAATTTGTTTATTAGAGCAAGATTTTGTTAAAGATCCTGATATGAAAGTTAATAAATTATTAGAATCAAATGGTGCTAAAATAAACAATTTTGCTAGATTAGAAAAAGGTGAAGGTATAGAAAAAGTAGAAGAAAATTTTGCAGAAGAAGTTGCAAAACAAATAAAGGGATAGTATTTTTCTTTATATGTAACCTTCAATTATTTTCTATAAATTATTGATTGTTATATTAACACATAAAAGATTAAATATATTTATATTTAATCTTTTATGTTATTGTGGATGGTATATTTTTTTAATAATTTATAATAATAAAATAGTGAAAAAGGAATTAAATATAATGAATAAATTTAAAAGGTTTAGTATATATTTATGGGTAGTTTTATTAATTATAATTGATCAAATAACAAAAATAGTTATAATAAATAATATAAAAAATAATCCAGTTGTCATTATAAAAGATTTTCTAAAATTTACATATTGTGAAAATAAGGGTGTAGCATTTAGTATAGGAGATGGACATGTTCCAATTTTTATTGTAATAAATATTTTAATGATTTGTGCATTAATATTTGTATATGAGAAAAATAATAAGAGTTTTAATAGATTAAGTAAAATATTTTTTACAATGGTGATTGCAGGTGGAATAAGTAATTTGATTGACAGAATAATTAGAGGATTTGTTGTTGATTTTATTAATGTAAATGAACTATTTCAATTTGCAATTTTCAATGTTGCTGATATTTTCATAGTTTTAGGAATATTTGGAATTGCAATAACTGTTATTATGAAAGAAAGACAATCTTAGCAGAAAAATTGTGAATAAATGGAAAGGAATAAAGTTAATGGATACATTAGTAGTTGATACAAAAGATTCAGGAATCAGGCTTGATATTTTTATTGCAACTAATAAAGAAAAATTATCTAGAACAACTGTAAAAAGGTTGATTGATCAAGGAAATATACATGTAAATGGTAAAATTGAAAAAGTTTCTTATAAGGTACAAAAAAATGATGTTATAGAGATAAATCAACCAGAAGTAAAAGAACTAAATTTAAAAGCACAAGATATTCCTATACAAGTTATATATGAAGATTCTGATATAATTGTTGTGAACAAGCCTAAAGGTTTAGTTGTGCATCCTGCAAATGGAAACTGGGATGGAACTTTAGTTAATGCGATTATGAGTATATGTAAAGATAGTTTATCTGGAATAGGTGGAGAAATAAGGCCTGGAATTGTGCATAGATTAGATAAAGATACATCTGGGTTATTAATAGTTGCAAAAAATGATGAAGCACATATAAATATGAGTAATCAAATTAAAGATAGACTTGTAAAAAAAATTTATTATGCTTTAGTAAGAGGTAATGTAGTTGAAAATGAAGCTACAATAAATATGCCAATAGGAAGAAGTAGTAAAGATAGGAAAAAAATGGCTGTATCTAAAAATGGTAAAGAAGCGGTTACACATTTTAAAGTTCTTGAAAGATTTAATAATTATACTTTGTTAGAAGTAAAAATTGATACTGGAAGAACTCATCAGATTAGAGTACATTTAAGTGAAATTGGTCATCCTGTTGTTGGAGATGAAGTATATTCAAATGGGAAAAATGAGTTTGGAGTGCATGGACAATTATTACATGCCAAAAGTTTGGATTTTAAACATCCAATTAATGGAAAACAAATGCATTTAGAAGCAGAATTACCTACAGAATTTTTAAATGTTTTACAGGAATTAAGGTCTAGAGTGTAGATTTATATTGAAAATTATGATAAAGGAAGATGTGAAAGTGGAAAAAATAAGGTTACAAAAATTTTTGGCAAATAGTGGTATTTGTTCAAGAAGAAATGCTGAACTGTTAATTACTGAAGGAAAAGTTAGTGTTAATGGTAAAGTGGTAACAGAACTTGGAACTAAAGTAGATATAAATAAAGATGAGGTTTTTTATAATGGTAAAAAGGTGGAATTAGAAAATTCACATGTTTATATTTTGTTAAATAAACCTATTGGTTATGTTACAACTGTTAAAGAACAATTTGGTAGACCTACTGTAGTTGATTTGGTTAAAGATATAAAATATAAATTATTACCTGTTGGAAGGCTTGATATGTATACTTCAGGTGCGATTATTTTAACAAATGATGGAGATTTTATATATAAAATTACTCATCCAAAAAATGAAGTTGAGAAAACTTATAATGCTACTGTTAGAGGAATTGTGAGTAAAGAGGATGTAACAAAGCTTGAAAATGGTGTACAAATTGATGATTATGTTTCAGGTAAAGCAAAAGTTAAAATACTGAAAATAGATAAGGAAAAAAATATTTCTAGAATTGAGATAACAATACATGAAGGCAAAAATAGAGAGGTAAGAAAAATGTGTGAAGCCATAAAAAAGCCTGTAATTGCTTTACACAGGACAAAAATTGGTAATATTGATGTAAAGGAATTAAAAATTGGTGAGTGGAGATATTTGAAAGATAAAGAAGTAGAAAATTTAAATAGAATTGCAAAAAAACTATTGTAAAAAAAATATATTAATTATATAATGAAGAAAACTTAAGAAAAAGGGGAGTGCAAATGGAATACCAAAGATTTATGCCAGAAGGGTGGAATATAAGTAGCTCTAATATTACAAGAGAGCAATTAACAAATGCAATATCAACAGGGGAAATTTTAGAAGGAAAAGTAAATAAATGTGACCCAAATTATAATTTATATGTGGAATTAGGAAATAATATAACTGGAATTATACCAAGAGAAGAAGTAGAAGCTGTAAATGTAGATGAAACAGGTTTTCCAAAACCAAATATTTGTATGAGTAAGGTCAATAAATATGTTCAATTCAAAGTAAAAGATATAGATTCAAAAAACAATTTTATTTTATCAAGAAAAGAAGTTGGTAAAGAAGCTTTGAATTGGATAACAAATGATTTACAGGAAGGTATGGTTGTAAATGGAATAGTAAAAAGTATGCAACCATATGGTGTTTTTGTTGAAATAGGTGGAGGAATTGTTGGATTATTACATATAGAA
Organism: uncultured Clostridia bacterium; assembly: GCA_947581895.1. Classification (GTDB taxonomy): domain Bacteria; phylum Bacillota; class Clostridia; order TANB77; family CAG-508; genus CAG-492. Next base: position 5,066 of record CANPWE010000022.1, read on the forward strand.
GATATATCTATTGCACGAATAAAAACACCTGCTGAAAGGTTAAAAATTGGACAAAAAATAGATATTATGATAAAATGTATAGATAGAAAATTAGAAAGAGTTATTTTAACATATAAAGAATTATTAGGAACTTGGGAAGAAAATGTCAAAGATTTTACGGAGGGAGAAACTGTTAGAGGAATTGCAAGGGAAACCGAAAAATCTAAAAATGGTATTTTTATAGAGTTAAAACCAAATTTAGTAGGAATGGCAGAATATAAAGATGGAATTGAGTATGGACAAAATGTTGATGTTTATATTAAAAAAATTATTCCAGATAAAAAGAAGATTAAACTATTAATAGTATAGTAAATTATTAATAATATTAAAATTTTTAATAAAATTTTAGGAGGTTTTCAAATTGGTAAATGATAATGAGATTAAAGCAACTGTATCACCTTTTGCTATTAGACAAGGAGAGATAAAAACTTTTGATGGTAAAGATGGTTATGTTTCAATGAATCAAATTGTACAAAAGATAAATATGGGTCATATTAATGAACTTCATTTTGAGATTTTAGATTTAGTAAATGAATTTGAATTTATAACATCAAGACAATTATTTCAATTACTTGAATGGAAAGGTTTAGATGTAAAATCTCAGGATAAATTAAATAATAAACTTGACCAACTAGTCCGTTCAAAAATATTAACTAGATATTTCTTTAATTCAGAAGATGGAAAAGGTATATATAGGATTTATTGCATGGAGAAAATGGGAAAATACTTATTAAATTCTAGAGAAAAAGAGTGTAAATGGCAACCTAGTGATAATGCAAAACCAGTTGCTATGATAAAAAAACGTTTAGCAGGAAATCAAACAATTATAGCATATTTAAGAAAAGTGAAAGCCTTTGATAGTTATGTTGCAAAACCAAGTTTAACAGCAAAGGTAGCAGGAAAAACATTTAAAGCAACAGGAGGAAGTATAAAATTAACAAAATCTTCAAAATCATTAGATTTTGTTTTTGAAGTTATAAGAAGAGAAGATGATTGGAAGAAAAAACTTGTAGATAAAATGAGATTATATAAGGATTTCTATGATAATTTTGTTTCAGGAGATTCTGGATTTCATAATATTCCACAATTAATAATTATTTGTGAAGATGATAAACATATTGTTGAAACTTATAAAGAGATACTTATTAATAAAATAGATATTAATAGAATTAAATTATACTTTACAACAGATTTACGTCAAAATGAAGAAAGTTTGGATAAAACATTAGTTGGATTTAAGATTGATGAAACTACAGGAAAGTATAAGATGGAAAGTATACAAGTTAAATTATTAGGAATGTAAAATAAAATACCCAGAAGTTTAAAACTTCTGGGTATTTTGTAGATTGTAATCAATTATATAGTTGTAATAAATTATATAGTTTTAATTAATATAATAATTGTTTTATTCATCAGATGATATATTAGTATTAATTATAGCATCTTCATTTACACCTGATTCAAATAATGAATCTGAGTTATCTATTCTTATTGGATCTAATTCTTCCTCTGAATTATCATCTTCAGAAAAACTTGTTATAACTGATTTTTTCTTTTTAAATCTGCTAGTAGTTTCTACATCTGAATCTTTATCTGAAAATTTAGCAAAATTAAATTTCTTAACATCATGTTTTTCTTTGTATTTAGCTGATACGAAATCTAAATTTCCAATTCCACTTTCAGGTTTTCCACCTTCATTAATAATTTTGTATAAACATTGTTTGAATTTAAGACTTTGAACTTTACCAGCTTTATATTTAAGATCAGCTCTATAACCAACATCTGAAGCTTTAGCATCATATTCATCTTTTTTCATATCAAAGCTATATTTCATTCTCCACTTTTTATCATCACCAAGTTCTTTACTCCACCATTCATTATCCTCAGGAGTATTGTTACCAAATACAATTTTATTTCCACAGTTTGCAACTACAGTATTTCTATATCGTTTATCATTATTTTGTAGATTCAATTGATCTAAATTTTGTATTGAAATAACTGTTGCAACTCTATATTTTCTATACATAGTAAACATTGGTTCTGTTTGAGAACATGCAAAATCTGAAAATTCATCTATATACAAGAAATGAGGAATACGTGTATTTTCATTTCCTGGTCTTCTTAATATTGCATATTGCATTGAAAATATGAAAAACAAACCAAAAGCTTTATGTGTTGAAGCACCTAAATCTCCACGTCTTGTACATAATAATGTAAGCTCACCATTAGCAAGTGCATTATCAAAATTTATATTATTTGTTCTATTACATAAAATTTTTCTTATTCCTGGATAACGTAATAAGTTATCTAACATAGTACTTGCAGAATATACAAATTTTTCTGTGTTTTCTCTTCCAGGAGAATCTGCATAAAAATTCTTTTTAAAGTAAGATAATAGTATTGCATATTTTTGTGAAAGTTCTTCACTTTTTTGTAGTTCTTTACACATATATTCAACTAAATTGAAATCATTTAGCATACTTAACATATCTTCAAGTGTAGGTAATTCTCCGTCATGCATTTTTGGATACATTTCTTTAAGAAGAATAGATAAGTTTTCAATAACTTGATATGAATAAGTATTCTGATATGCAACATCAACTGAGTATCCTGAATTATGAGCAAGACCTTTTAAAACTGTTGAAATTGCAACTGCTGTTTGCATAGGATCATCATATGCAAATGGATTTAATCCAGGTGAATCAGGGCTGTTTGGATCTACTAAATTTACAGGTATTTTATGTGCTTTAGCAATATCTAATATATGTGAAGTAGATTCAAAATCTGGTGAAATATATGTTAAACCTAAATTTCTATATATAATTTTATCTGATGATAAATTATATATCATTTTTTTCATATATGATTGATATAAGTGTACTTTTGATTCTTTTGGTTTAATCATATTTAGGCTAAAATTATTATTTATATAATCATTATCATATGGAGAAGTAAGGTTTGTTATACCTGCTTTTAAAGTTACAAAAGCTAATTCTTTACTTAATTCTCTATATTGATATTTTTTTTCAATATCTTTTGCAATCATTGGCTCAAATATTAATGAAGTTTTTCCAGAGCCAGAATTACCAACTACAAGCATTGATTCGAAACGTTTCTTTTCAGAAAGTTTTACTGATTTTCCAGTTCTGCTATTTATACATAAAGATATTTCACAGGTATTTGGTCCAGAATTTGGATTTTTTGGTGCTAAACTAATACCTTTATATTCATAAATACCCTCTAACATTAGTGGAGTATCATTAACTACAGCATATAACCATTTAAATACAGGGTAAAATGTTGTTAAAGGTAAATAAAGTGCAGTCCAACAAAATGCGGGTCTTATTAAATAATTAAATTCTGTTGCAATTTTTGGATAGTTAGAAACTGAAAGTAAAGCTGCCCATCCAGCAGTATTTATCCATTGAGTAAACATTGATACTATCAAAATATAAAGTGCAACTATATACGAATATAAGAATGATACTTTTATTTTTTGAGATGATGCAAATTTGGAACTACACGAAAATAGGAAAGCAAATACAGGGCAAGCAAATGCTAAAGTGTATTGTATAGGATTCCAGTAAGATGTGAACATTCCAGTAAATATTGTTATTAACAAGTCAATAAATCTATCAACTACTAAATATATAGTTATTAATGTTAATATATATGTGAAAAATGTATTTCTATCTGTTTTTAGTTTTTTTAGTAATTTATCTATTAATTTCAAAAATTTCACCACCTTCATACGAAAAATCATATACATATATTATCCTATAAAACTATGAAAAAATCAAGTACTTTGGGGAAATTTCTTTTATTCATAGTTACTGGTTAATAGTTTTGCAGGAAGCCGTCAAATTCAATAGTTATGTAAAAGGGATAAATATATTAACATTAAATTTTCATATATACTAAAAAATACTTGAAAAATATGAATATTATTAATATAATCTAATAGATTGAAATAAAGGGATGAAGAAAGGAAAGGTTTAATGATAGCAAATAGAAGTAAAACAGACAATAAGGTAAAAAAAGAAAGTTTCATGCAAGGGGTTCTTGCATTAATGGTAGCTCAGGTTTTGATAAAAATACTTGGATTAGTATATAAACTATATCTTACGAATAAAGAAGGTTTCGGAGATGAAGGAAATGCTATATATAATGCAGGATATCAAGTTTATGCTTTATTATTAACAATATCTTCTACAGGTGTTCCAAATGCTGTAGCTAAATTAATATCTGAAAGATTATCTGTAGGAGATAATAAAGGTGCTCACAGAATTTTTAAGATTGCTTTTGTAATTTTTGGTGCTATTGGTTTGGCAGGTACTTTATTTTTGTTATTTGGAGCAAGAAAAATTGCTAATATGATGGGAATCCCAGAAGCAGAAATGACTTTAGTAGCATTATCACCAGCAATATTTTTTGTATCAATAATTTGTGTAATAAGAGGATTTTTTAATGGTAGGTCTAAATTAAAAGTAACAGCTAATTCTCAAACATTAGAGCAAATATTTAAAACAGTTCTTACAATAATATTTGTTGAAATTATTGCTATTGCATCAGGTGTTAATACAACATTAATGGCAGCAGGTGCAAATTTAGCTACAACACTTGCAACTGTTACAAGTTTTCTATATTTATACACATATTATAAAATACATAAAAAAGACAAATATGGAATTGATGTTCAAATGCAAAAATCTAATGTAATGAATAAAAGTATTTTACAAATTGTTAAAGCAATTTTATGGGTTTCAATTCCAATATCATTAAGCTCAATATTATCATCATTGAATAAAAATATAGACTCTTTTACAGTTACTAATTTATTAAAAAACTTTTTATCTGAAACAGATGCAAAAATTCAATATGGTATATTAAGTGGAAAAGTTGAAACTTTGACAAGTTTGCCATTATCTTTTAACATAGCATTTGCAACTGCTTTGGTTCCTGCTATATCAGCAGCAAGAGCAAAGGGTGAATTAGATAAAGGTGTTAAAAGGATTTCATTTTCTTTATTGACTACAATTTTAATTGTTTTACCATGTGTTGTTGGAATGGTAGTTTTTGCTGAACCAATTTTAAAATTGTTATTCCCAAATGCATCATCAGGTACTTTTATAATGCAAGTATGTGCATTAGCTACAATTTTTACAGCAATGGACCAAACAATAAATGGTGCATTACAAGGACTTGGAAAAGTTTTTGTACCAGCTGCAGCATTAACAATAGGAGTATTAGTAAAATTGATTTTGAATTTGATATTAGTTCCAATTCCTACTGATGTATTTCCTCTTGGAGGAGCAGCAGGTGCAGCTTTTGCAACAGATGTGTGTCATTTTATTGCTTTTTGTATAGTGTTTACAGTTTTAAGAAAAAATATTGATTTAAAATTAAGTTTTTCTAAAATGGTATTAAAACCAATAGTTGCATCAGCAATGATGGCAGTTGTATCATATGGAACATATGTATTACTAAGTGGTATAATTGTTCCAAAAATGGCTACAATAATAGCATTAATTGTAGCAGTTATTGTATATTTATTATCAATTATTGTACTAAAGATTTTTAACAAAGAGGATATATTAATGTTACCATATGGACAAAAAATATATTCAGTATTAACAAAAATGGGAATATATAAAGAAAAAATAAAGTAAAAAAAAGAAGGATTTTATATAACTTTGGCGAATATTGATAATAGTAGCACAACAAAAAGCAAGCTACATATAACTTATAGGAGGTAATGTATAATGAACAAATCTGATTTAATTGCGGCTATCGCTGCTAAAACAGGAGAAACAAAGAAAAGTGCTGAAGCATTAGTAAATGCATTTGTAGAAGTTGTTACAGAATCATTAGTTAAAGGAGACAAAGTTCAACTAGTTGGATTTGGTTCTTTTGAAGTAAGAAAAAGAGCAGCTAGAAAAGGTAGAAATCCTCAAACTAAAGAAGAAATTAAAATACCAGCATCTAAAGCACCAGTATTCAAAGCTGGTAAAGCATTAAAAGATGTAGTAAATAAGAAATAATTTAATGAAATTTATATATTAATGTATATATAAAGTATGAATTCATATGAAAGGTATAGCGAAAGCTATATCTTTTATTATATTCATTTCATAATTATTTTCATAATAATTTAAACTATGGAAGTAACACTTTTTCAGTTATTTTATAATATAAGTTTTTGAGTTGTAACAAATTGTTGTAAATTTTGTAATTAATTAAATAATTATGTAGAATTTTAAAAATATAGATGATATAATACAAATTGAAATGGAGAGTGTTATGAAAAAAGAAATTTTAATAATAGTAAATCCTTGTGCTGGAAAAGGAAAAGTAAATAAATATATTCCACAAATATGTGATAATTTTGAAAAAAAAGGATATGAATTGGAAGTAAAATATACTTCTGATACAGAAAATGGTGAAACAATTATTGAAAATTATATAAGATATATAGATGCTGTTGTTGTTTGTGGTGGAGATGGAACTATGAATGAAGTTATTAATGGAATTATAAAATGCCATAAAAAAATTGATATAACATTTATTCCTTTCGGAACAACAAATGATTATGCTAGAACAGTAAAGATGCCAAAGAAAAAATATAGTTTGTCAAAGAAATTATCAAAATATAAAAATAAAAAAATAGATATTGGAAGTTTTAATGATAGATATTTTTATTATGTGGCAGCTTTTGGTGTTTGCACTGATATAGCATATACTACTAAACAAAATGAAAAAAATAAAATAGGTAGATTTGCATATTATAGAAGAGCTTTAAAAGAGTTTAAAAATATGAAAACATATAAAACAACAATAGTTACAGATGATGAAATAATTAAAGATGAATTTATTTATGGTGGAATAACAAATTCAATATCTATTGGAGGTCTTAAATGGTTTAGAAGGTCTGATATAAATATAAATGATGGACTTTTTGAAGTTGTTTTAATAAAAAAACCAAAAAATAAATTTGGAATTATAAAAATATTTGTTTCTATACTAAGGAAAAGATATGATCAAAAAAATATTTATTGTATGAAAACTAAACATTTACAAATAGATTTTGAAGAAGATGTTAATTGGACTTTAGATGGTGAATATGGGGGAATAGCAAGTAAAGTACTTATTGAGAATAACAGAAATAGATTAGATTTATTAGTTCCTGAGAAAGACTAAAAAATATAAAAAATATATTGCTAAAACTAAAAAAATGTGATAAAATAGCACTATTGAAAAAATAGATTTGCTATTTTTTTCCTTACTTGCATAAAAGATGCAGGTTTGATTAGCCATAAGGAGGTGAATATAATGAATAAATACGAAAGTATAGTCATTATTAATCCAAATGTTGATGAAGAAGCAATGAAAGCTTTAATTTCAAGATTCACAGATTTGATTAATAGTGATGGTAAAGTTGAAAAAGTTGATGAATTAGGAAAAAGAAAATTAGCTTATGATGTAAAGAAATTTAAAGAAGGTTTTTATACAGTATTTTATTTTGAAGCTAATACAAACTTAATTGCAGAACTTGAAAGAAATTACAGAATTACAGATGAAATTATTAAATTCATGACAGTAAAACAAGACTAATAAATATAAAATGGGGCCTTTTTTGAAAGGAATGGTGAAATTATGAATAAAGTAATATTAATGGGAAGATTAACAAGAGATCCAGAAGTAAGATATACACAAACTAATAATACATTAGTTGCATCTTTTTCTCTAGCTGTAAACAGAAGATTTGCTCGTCCAGGTGAAGAAAGACAAGCAGATTTCATAAATATAGTAGCATGGAGTAAAACTGGAGAATTTTGTAGTAAGTATTTTAAGAAAGGTCAACAAGTTGGCGTTATTGGAAGAATGCAAACAAGAACTTGGGATGATGAGCAAGGTCAAAAACATTATGTAACAGAAGTTGTTGCAGAAGAAGCATATTTTGCAGATAGTAAAAAAGATGGAGATATGGGTGGAAGCTTTGATGCTACATTTGGAACAATGCCATCTACAAGTACTGGTTCTGATTTTGAAATATCTTCAGGAGATGACCTACCATTTTAAAATGATAAATACTATATTAAATATAAAGGGGGGAAAAAGAAAATGGCAGATAAGAAAAATAATAGAAGAAATAATAGAAATAATGATGATGATTTCAATCCTAAATTTAAAAAGAGAAAGAAAGTTTGTCCATTATGTAAAGATAAAAATCTAATTCTAGATTACAAAAATCCAGATCAATTAAAGAAATTTATTAATGAGAGAGGTAAAATATTACCAAGAAGAGCAACAGGTGCATGTGCTAAACATCAAAGAGATATAACTATAGCTGTTAAGAGATGTAGACAAATTGCTATGTTACCATATACTCAAGATTAATAAATACATAAAAATAAGCTGTAACCATATTGTTAAAAGGTACAGCTTATTTTTTTGTATAAAAAAATTAAAAAAGTAAATAATTTCATATATAACATACATATAATTAAGGAGGTATTTATGAGATTAGGAATTGCATTATCTGGTGGTGGAATACGTGGAATTGCACATGCTGGAGTGTTACAAGCTTTAGAAGAAAATGGTATTAAACCTGATATTATTGGAGGAACTAGTTGTGGAAGTTTAGTAGCAAGTATGTATGCAATAGGATATTCACCATATCATATTTACCTTTTATTTGAAAGATATGCTAAAGTTATTGCTAAAACAAATGCAATTCCAATTATTTCAGGAATTAATAGCTATATTTTTAAAAAGGACCCAGTAATATCAGGACTAAATAATGGAGAGAAAATGGAAGAATTAGTTGATTTTATGGCTAAACAAAGAAACATATATAATATAAGTGAAATAAAAATGCCAATAGTAATACCTACTGTAGATATGATTAGTGGAAAGGAATTTATAATTACCAATTTTTTCCCAAATAAAAAGGTGGAAGATAAGGAATATATAAAAGATATAAGTATTGGAAGAGCAGTTAGAGCAAGTAGTAGTTTCCCAGCATATTTTAGTCCATGTAAACACAAAAATTATGCATTTATGGATGGAGGAGCTTTAAATAATATTCCAGTTGAAGATGTTAAACAACTTGGTGCAGATATAGTAATTGCAGTAAAATTTCATGCAGATAGTGTTGATGAAAATAGTAATATAATGGATATTGTTATGAAATCTATAGATATAATGGGAAATAAAATATCAGAAAATGGACTAAAAAATAGTGATTTTGTATTAGATATTTATACTGATAAAGTGGGTTTATTAGATTTGAAAAAATTAGAAAAATGTTATGAATTTGGTTATAAAACTGTTTTAAAAAATATAGAAGAAATCAAAAATGTAATAAATAAAGAAAGTTAGTAAGATGTTATACTTACTAACTTTCTAATATTTTTTTTACTCTTTCAATATCACTTGTATTGGCTATACGTATATTTTCTAAATCATATTTTTCATTTAATTCTTGCCACTTATATTTACCAAGATCATGATATGGAAGAAGATCTACTTTTGTTATACTAGGAATAGAATTTATAAAATCGCGTAATTTATATAAATCTTCTTCTTTATCTGTAATTGTAGGAATTATTACTTGCCTAATCCAAATTTCTTTTTCAATAGAATCTATATATTTTATAAATTCTAATTCTAATTTATTTGAATGTCCAACTAAATCTTTACAAATGTCGTCATTAATAGATTTTATATCAATTAAGAATAAATCAGTTAAATCAATTATCTTTTTTATTTTTTCTGTTATACTTACCATACCAGAAGTATCCAAAGCAGTTGAAATACCTGAATTTTTTAATTTAGAAAAAAGCTCTATTAAAAAATCTACTTGTAACAATGGTTCACCACCACTTACTGTAACTCCACCATTTGAAGCAATAAAATATTGCTTATACTTCATAATTTTATTATAAATTTCATCAACACTATATTCTGTTCCACCTTTTAAATTCCATGTATCACGATTATGGCAATACTTACATTTTAAATGACAACCTTGCATAAATAATATAAAACGAATACCTGGACCATCAACAGCACCTAAAGTTTCAAATGAGTGTATTCTTCCCATTATATTTTCCATAATTGATTTAATTCCTTCCTAGTTTTAAATATCACTTTATTGATTATATAAATAATTAGATTCTTTCATGAATAGTTCTATGAATTACATCTAATTGTTGTTCTCTTGTTAGTTTTACAAAATTAACTGCATATCCAGAAACTCTTATAGTTAATTGTGGATAATTTTCTGGATGTTCCATAGCATCTTCTAATAATTGTCTATTAAATACATTTACATTTATATGATGTCCTGTTTGCATAAAATATCCATCTAATAAGCTTTTTAAATTATCTATTTGAGTATTTTCATCTTTTCCCAATGTTTGTGGTGTAATAGCAAATGTATATGAAATACCATCTGAAGCATAGTCAAAAGGCAATTTTGCAATAGTATTCATTACTGCTAGTGCACCATTAATGTCTCTTCCATGTAATGGATTTGAACCTGGTCCAAATGGTTCTCCTGCACTTCTTCCATCAGGTGTATTTCCTGTTGCTTTTCCATAAACTACATTTGATGTAATTGTTAAAACTGAAAGAGTTGGTTTTGAATCTCGATAGGTTTGATGTTTTTCTAGCTTTTTCATAAATGATTTAACTAAATTTACTGCAATACTATCAACTCTATCATCATCATTTCCATACTTTGGAAAATCTCCTTCAACTTCATAATCAACAGCTAAGCCATCATCATTTCTTATAACTTTTACTTTAGCATATTTTATAGCAGATAAAGAATCTGCAACAACTGATAATCCAGCTATTCCACATGCCATAGTTCTATATATATCATTATCATGTAAAGCAAATTCTAATGCTTCATATGAATATTTATCATGCATATAATGAATTATATTTAATGCTTTAATATAAATTCTTGAAACATAATCCATCATTATATCAAATTTTTCCATAACTTCATCATAATCTAAATATTCAGAAGTAATAGGTTCAAATTTTGGAGCAATCTGTTTTCCTGTATTTTCATCTTTACCACCATTTATAGCATATAATAATGTTTTTGCTAAATTAGCTCTTGCACCAAAGAATTGCATTTGTTTTCCTATTTTCATAGGTGAAACACAACATGCTATTCCATAATCATCACCTAAAGTAATTCTCATTAAATCATCATTTTCATATTGAATAGCAGATGTTTTAATTGAAATTTCAGCACAGAATTTTTTAAAGTTTTCTGGTAAATTTTTAGACCATAAAACTGTTAAATTTGGTTCTGGTGCAGGTCCTAAATTTATTAGAGAATGTAAAATTCTGTATGAATTTTTTGTTACTAAAGTTCTTCCATCAATTCCCATACCACCAATACTTTCAGTAACCCAAACTGGATCACCACTAAATAATTCATTATATTCAGGTGTACGTAAAAAACGAACTAAACGTAATTTCATAATAAAATGATCCATTAATTCTTGAGCTTGTATTTCTGTTAAAACTCCATTTTTTAAATCTCTTTCAATATAAATATCTAAGAAAGTAGAAGTTCTTCCTAAACTCATAGCAGCACCATTTTGATCTTTTACAGCTCCTAAATATCCAAAATATAGCCATTGAATTGCTTCTTTTGCATTTGAAGCAGGAACTGAAATATCAAAACCATATCTTGATGCCATTGCTTTTAAATCATTTAAAGCTTTAATTTGTTCTGAAATTTCTTCTCTATTTCTTATTGTTTCAGAGGAAAATTCGTCTGGATTCATATTTAGTAAATCTTCCTTTTTTTTGTTTATTAAATAATCAACACCATAAAGTGCAACACGTCTATAATCACCAATTATTCTTCCACGTCCATATCCATCAGGTAAACCTGTTAATAAATGTGAACTTCTTGCTGCTCTAATATCTGGTGTGTATACATCAAATACACCATCATTATGAGTTTTTCTATATTTTCTATAAATTTCAGAAATATTTTTATCAACCTCATAACCATATGCCTCACATGATTTTTCTACTATTCGTATTCCTCCATTAGGCATTATAGCACGTTTTAAAGGTTTATCTGTTTGAAGCCCAACAATTTGTTCTAAATCTTTATCTATATATCCAGGTTCAAAAGCATTTACAGAAGATGGTGTAGAAACATCAGCATCTAATACACCGCCTTTTTCATTTTCAAGCTTATATAGCTCAAGTACCTCATTCCATAATTTTTTTGTATTTTCAGTAGCCTCTGTTAAAAAAGTAGAATCATCAGTATATGGTGTGTAATTTGCTTGAATAAAATCTCTTACATTTATTTCATCTGTCCAATCTACATGTTTTGTGAAGCCATCCCATTCTTTAAAATCCATAATAATTGCCTCCTTAAACTCTTTTTCTTTGAAAAATTTCCGAGAAAGATTATACCATAATTTGGAAAATTTTTCAACCATTAAAAAATCTTATAAAATTTATTATGTACAAAATAATAAATTTTATAAGAAATTTTTAATCTTCTTCTATAATTGTTTTAGCAATTTTATAAATTAATTTTTGTTTGTCTGCAGGACAATTGCTTAAAATCTCATTAAATTCTGAAATTAAATATTGGTCTGAAGTACTTGCTGTACCATTTAAAATGTAGCCTTCTGATACTCCTAAAATATTACAAATTTGGCTTAATCTTTTCAAATTAATATGTGATAATCCACGTTCAATTCTACTTAAGAATGCTACTGAAACTTCTAGTTGTTCTGCTAAATGCTCTTGTGTCATTTTTTTATCAAGTCTTGCTCTTTTTAATCTATGTCCAATTACTGCAAAATCCAAAGCCATTTTATCAACTCCTTTGAAAAAATTTATAGCATTAGTTGGTTGATTTTTACAGAAACTACTATATATAATTTAACATATTAATAAAATTCGTAATTCAAAGTTCATAAATGAAAAATATAGTTGGTAGTACTTTTTTTAGCTACTTTATAATAGAGGGGTGTAGTTTGTAAAAAAAATGTAAATAAAGTGTAAAAAATGTCGAAAAATGTTTGTATAAAAAAAGACTTATGATATAATGCAAATTGATACTATATTATAATTTTAAAAAATATAATTAATAATCAAGGAGGAAAAAGTATATGAATGAATGTAAATGTGGAAATACTAAAGAAAACGTGGAATTAAAAGAAATTTTGAAAAAATATGAAAAGGATAAAAGTAATTTGATACAAATCTTAAATCAGGTTCAGGAAAAATATGGTTATATTTCAACAGAAGCCCAAAAAGAGATATCTGAATATCTAGATATTTCAATGGCAGAAGTGTATGGGGTAATAACATTTTATTCAAGATTTACTTTAGAGCCAAAAGGAAAATATAATATAGCAGTTTGTTTAGGAACCGCATGTTTTGTTAAAGGTTCAGAAAAAGTTTTAGATAAGGCAAAAGAAATGCTAAAAATAGATGTAGGCCAAACTACAGATGATGGTTTATTTTCAATAGAAGCTACAAGATGTGTTGGTGCATGTGGATTAGCACCAGTATTTACAGTTAATAATGAGGTATATGGAAAAGCAACTCCAGAGATGATGGAGAGTGTTATTAATAATATTAAAGAAAAAGAAAATAGTTAAGATTTTCTTTAAAACATAGAAAAATAAGAAAAAATAAAAAGATGGAGGAGTTTCTATGAAATCATTAGAAGAAATTAATCAAATAAGAAAAAGCGTTAGAGAAAATTTAGAATTACGAGTTAATGAAAATGCAAGTACTACAGAAAAACATATTTTAGTATGTGGTGGAACAGGGTGTACTTCATCAAAGTCACCAGTAATAATAGAAAAGTTAAATAAACTAATTGAGGAAAATAATCTTACAAATGTAAAAGTTATTCAAACAGGATGTTTTGGTTTATGTGCTAAAGGTCCAATAGTGATTATTAGACCAGAAGATGTGTTTTATGCATTAGTTAAACCAGAGGATGTTGAAGATATTATAAATATACATATTAAAGAAAATAAGATTGTTGAAAGATTATTGTGTAAAGATATTGATGAAAGTGTTGTAAAAAAATTAGATGAATTAAATTTTTACAAAAAACAACAAAGAATAGCTTTAAATAATTGTGGAAAAATTGATCCTGAAAATATTGATGAATACATAGCTTTTGATGGATATAAAGCACTTGAAAAATGTTTATTTGAATTAAATCCTGATCAAGTAATAAAAATAGTTTCAGACTCAGGATTAAGAGGACGTGGAGGAGCAGGATTTCCTACAGGAAAAAAATGGAGTTTCACAAAAATGGCTGAGGGAGATCAAAAATATGTAGTTTGTAATGCTGATGAAGGTGATCCAGGAGCATTTATGGATAGAAGTATATTAGAGGGAACACCTCATTCAGTTATAGAAGCTATGATGATTGCAGGTTATGCAGTAGGAGCTAATAAAGGTTACATATATGTAAGGGCAGAATATCCAATTGCTGTTAATAGATTTCAAATAGCTATTGACCAAGCAAAAGAATATGGTATTTTAGGTACTAATATATGGAATACAGGATTCAATTTTGATTTAGAGATTCGTTTAGGTGCAGGAGCATTTGTTTGTGGAGAAGAAACTGCATTACTTGAATCAATAGAAGGAAGACGTGGACAGCCAAGATTAAAACCACCATTTCCAGCAAATAGTGGTTTATGGGGAAAACCTACATTGATAAATAATGTTGAAACATATGCAAATATTCCTAAAATCATTTTAAATGGTGCAGAATGGTATTCAAGTATTGGTACTGAGAATTCAAAAGGAACAAAGGTTTTTGCATTAGGTGGAAATGTAAATAATATAGGATTAGTTGAAGTTCCTATGGGAACAACTTTGCGTGAGATTGTGTTTGATATAGGTGGTGGAATTCCAGATGGAAAGAAATTTAAAGCAGCTCAAACAGGTGGACCTTCAGGTGGATGTATTCCTGAACAACATTTAGATACACCAATTGATTATGAATCTTTAGGAGCAATAGGTTCAATGATGGGTTCTGGTGGATTAATTGTTATGGATGATTCAAAATGTATGGTAAATTTAGCTAAATTTTATTTAGAGTTTACAGTTGATGAATCATGTGGAAAATGTACACCATGTAGAATTGGAACAAAAAGAATGCTTGAAATATTGCAAAAGATTTGTGATGGAAATGGAGAAGAAGAAGATTTAGAAAAATTAGAGAAATTAGCTTTAAATGTAAAAAAGGCTTCTCTTTGTGGATTAGGTCAAACTGCTCCAAACCCTGTTTTAAGTACATTGAAATATTTTAGGGAAGAATATATGGCTCATATTAAAGAAAAAAGGTGCCCTGCTGGAGAATGTAAGGCTTTAGCAAAATATCATGTTAATCCAGATTTGTGTAAAGGTTGTGGATTATGTAAAAGAAATTGTCCTGTTGGAGCTATTTCAGGAGAAGTAAAAATGCCACATGTGATAGATGAAAATAAATGTATTAAGTGTGGAGCATGTGCTGCTAAATGCCCATTTAAGGCAATTTCAAAATAAGATTTGAAAAATTTTGGGGTTACATCAAAAAATTCCAAACTAATAGGAAAGGAATGAATAAAATGATAAATTTAACAATAGATGGATTAAATGTTTCAGTTCCAGAGGGAACAACTATATTAGAAGCGGCAAGAAGTGCTGGTATAGATATTCCAACTTTATGTTTTTTAAAAGAAATAAATGAAGTTGGTGATTGTAGAATGTGTATAGTAGAGGTAGAAGGTAGAAAAGGGTTTGCTACATCATGTATACAAAAAGTTGAAGAAGGAATGGTTGTTAAAACTAATTCTAAAGATGTTTCAGAAGCAAGAGAGGTAGTGTTAGATTTAATTTTATCTAATCATCATAAAGATTGTTTAACTTGTGTTAGAAATGGAAATTGTGAATTACAAAAATTGGCTCAAAAATATAATTTACAAGATGTTGAATATAGTGGAGAATTATGTGAGCATAAGAAAGATTTAGAATCTCCTTCAATTGTACGTGATTTTAATAAATGTGTATTATGTAGAAGATGTGTAGCAACATGTAAAAAGGTTCAAAAAATTGGTGCAATTGATGTTGCTAATAGAGGATTTAATTCTTGTGTATCAACTGTTGAAAATAGAAGCTTAAATGATGTTAATTGTACAAATTGTGGACAATGTATTATGTCATGTCCAACAGGTGCTTTAAGAGAAAAAGATAATACAAAAGATGTTTGGAATGTAATTAAAGATGAGGATAAATTTGTTGTAGTTCAAACTGCACCAGCTGTAAGAGCAGCATTAGGTGAAGAATTTGGAATGGATATAGGAACAAATGTAACAGGTAAAATGGTAACAGCATTAAAAAGAATAGGTTTTGATAAAGTATTTGATACTAATACAGGTGCTGATTTTACAATAGTAGAAGAAGCTAATGAATTAGTAGAAAGAATAAATAATAATGGAGTTCTTCCTATGATTACTTCATGTAGTCCTGGTTGGGTAAAATATATAGAAATGAATTATCCAGATCAATTAGAACATTTATCAAGTTGTAAATCACCACACCAAATGTTTGGTGCATTAATAAAATCTTATTATGCTGAGAAAATAAATGTTGCACCAGAAAAAATTTGTGTAGTTTCTGTAATGCCTTGTATTGCAAAAAAATTTGAAGCAAATCGTGAACAAATGAAAATAAATAATGTAAAAGATGTAGATTATGTAATTACTACTAGAGAACTTGCAAGAATGATTAAACAAGCTGGAATAGATTTTGTAAATCTTGAAGATTCAAAGTTTGATGATCCTATGGGAGAAGCTACAGGAGCAGGAGCAATATTTGGTTCTACTGGTGGTGTTATGGAAGCAGCACTTAGAACTGCTGTAGAGAAATTAACAGGTGAAAATCTTACAAATGTTAATTTTGAACAAGTTCGTGGTGAGCAAGGAATTAAAAGAACAGTTGTTAAGATAGGTGATAAAGAAGTAAAAGCAGTTGTAGCACATGGTTTAGGAAATGCACAAATAATAATGGATGAAATAAAAAGTGGAAAAGCTGAATATCAATTTGTAGAAATAATGGCATGTCCTGGAGGATGTATTATGGGTGGAGGTCAACCAATACATTCATCTAAAGAACGTGCAACTATTGATATAAGGAAATTAAGAGCTAATTGTTTATATAGTATTGATGAAAAATCAACAATTAGAAAATCACATGAAAATCCTGTGCTTAAAAAGATATATGAAGAATATTTAAATGAACCAGGAAGTCATAAAGCACATGAATTATTACATACAAGTTATGTAAAAAGAAATTTATATAATATTTAATTAAAATAAGATGATAGTTTTCTAACTAAATATTTATATGTAAAATGGCAACACTAAAAAGTGATTGCCTTTTTACATATATGTTACAATATTTATATAGTAAAAAAGTGAGGAATAAAACATCCTCACTATATTATATGTATTATATAATTTATTTTTTCTTATCATCTTTCATAACTTCTTTTATAGCTCCAAGACTACTTAATGCAGATGTTGCATCAAATGGAATAAATACTTTATTAGCATCACCATTAGCAACTTCTTTTAATGTTTCTAAAGATTTTAATTGAACTAATTTATCATTTGGTTCTGATTGCATCATTGCTTCATAAACCATTGCAATTTCTTGTGCTTTAGCTTCAGCTACTTGTTTTATAGCTTCAGCTTCACCGGCAGCTCGTCTTATAGCAGCTTCTCTATCAGCTTCTGCAGCTAAGATAGCAGCTTCTTTTTTACCTTCAGCAAGTGTGATAGCAGATTGTCTTTCACCTTCTGCTTGAAGGATTTGAGCTCTTTTATTACGCTCTGCATTCATTTGTTTTTCCATTGCATCACGAATATCAGCTGGTGGAGTAATATCCTTAATTTCAACTCTGTCTATTTTACATCCCCATTGATCTGTAGCTTCATCTAGTATTGCTCTTAATTGATCATTAATATTATCACGAGAACTGAATGTTTCATCTAAGTCCATTTTACCAACAATATCACGAATTGTAGTAATAGCTAGATATTCGATACCTTTTTTCAATGATTGAATTTCATAAACTGCTTTAGCAGGGTCTGTAATTTTGTAGAACACAACTGTATCTATTGTGATTGTAACATTATCATGTGTGATAACCCCTTGTGGTGGTATATCCATAGTTTGTTGTTTTAAACTAACAATTGATCTAACATGATCAATAAAAGGTACGATTATTGTTAAACCAGCATCTGCTACTTTATGGAATTTACCAAGTCTTTCAATAATATAAACTTCTGATTGTTTTACAACTTTAATTGTTTTAAATCCAATTATTAAAACTAGTATAAGCAAAATTATAAAAAATATTGTAGATCCTGACATATTTTTTCCTCCTTATAATTAATAAAAAATAAATTTTTATGTAAATATTATTATATTGTCAATTTTTCTTTAGCTTTTTCTACTATTGCTTTTACACCTTTTATTTCTAGAACAGTAACCTCTGTGCCTTCTTGAATAATATCTTCTTTAGAGCCTTCTGCAGACCAAGATTCTCCATTAACCTTAATTTGCCCAGTACCTTTTAAAGAATTAATTTCTTTAGTAACAATGCCTTTTTTGCCTATAATTGAGTAAGCATTAGTAACAATTGTATCACTTTTAGTCATTTTTTTTACAAAAGGTCTGGTACAGAAAAGTAATAAAGTTGATGAAATTGTAAATATACCAATTTGAATTGCAATACTGTCAACAAAAATACTTACAACCATTGTAAGTAGGGCTCCAACTCCTACCCAGAATAATAAAAAGCCAGGTCCCATCATTTCTAAGATAAAAAATAGTATAGCTATAATTAACCATATTTGCCACATATTAATTACCTCCTATAGTTTTTATTATAACATATTAGTGGTAAAAAGAAAAGGTATTTTTTAAAATATTATGAAAGATGGGGTATTGGTTAATAGTTTTGCAGGAAGCCGTCAAATTCAATAGTTATGTAAAAGGGATAAATATATTAACATTCCGTACGCTTACTGGCTTG
>CANPWE010000023.1 GCA_947581895.1 uncultured Clostridia bacterium
CTTGCCTCTGATTCTTCACCTTGACTTGCCTCTGATTCTTCACCTTGACTTGCCTCTGATTCTTCACCTTGACTTGCCTCTGATTCTTCACCTTGACTTGCTTCTGATTCTTTACCTTGTCTTGCCTCTGATTTTACTCTCTTATATAACCCCAATATTACTTGATATTTATCTGCCTCATCAGAACTTATGCCTTCCCAAGTTTTTTCTACAGAAACACTTGTCTTTTCTGTATTTATTATATTATTTCCTTCATATGCCACAATGAATTCATTTGTTATATCTTTATCAGTATTTTCATTATCTTTATATATTACATTAGTTTCTGCTACTGAATACTCTAGTTCTTTTGCTATCTTTTCTCCATCTGTTGATTCTACAAATTCATATTTTGGCAATTCGTCAAATGTATACTTCCATTCATTTTCACTTGTTATTGTTATTTTATGGTCTGATACTTCTACTTTTTCAGATTCAGGCTCATTTTTATATTTTTTGTATAATTGTATTATTATACTTAAATCTTTATCATCATATTTCTTTTCATTCCATTTTTTTGTTCCTGTTAAAGATATTGTTTCTACTGAATTTTCTGCTATTATTGTTATTATATTATCAACTTTAGAAGCTTTTATTTCAACAGTTTTTTCTGTTCCTTCTAATTTTACTCCATCAATAATAGTTTCTTTTTTAATTTCTATTGGTTCTTGTTCACCTTCACCAACTTTTATTGTAACTGTATCAATTTCATATCCTGTAATTGAATCATTTACTTTTTTAGTTACTGTTACATATATTTTATCTTTTAATTTATAATATCCTGTTGCAGTTTGAGTTTCTTCTATTGTATATGTATCAGTTAATTTTACATTTTCAAGTGTTATTTCATTTTCAACTATTTTTATTGGTTCTTTATTTTGTGTTGTTTTTATTGTTTGATTTGGAATAGCAGTAATTAAATCTTTTTCATTACCAGCATTTTCCTCTGATATAGCTTTTCCTGTTATTTCAAATGTTACATCTGATAGATGTTCTTCATTTTCATCTTTTTTTTCAATTAATATGCTGTATTTTCCTGGTGTTTTTTCAGGTCCTTTAATTGTAAAATTAACAACTTGTTTATCTTCAGACATGTCTATTTCTTTATTGTCTATTGTTGCAGATTCAACTATATAACTACTATCTCCTACTGCAAATGTTAGAGTTAATGTTTTATTCTCCATTTTTGCAAATTTGTCTGGAACTATTGTTTCTTTGATTGTTAAGGTTTTTGTTCCTTTTCCTTGTATTTCTATATTTTCAGTTTCATATATTCCTTTTTCATCTGTTTCTTTTAATATTGCAATTAAATTATCTCCATCATAAACCTCATATTGTGCTCCAGTTACTTTTTCATTTTCATTGTTTTCATTTAATTTTGTTAGCCTTAATTTATAACTTCCTCTTATTTCATTTGTTATTTTTAATATTCCATTTTCAATTATTGGTTTTTCTTTAATGAATTTTTGAGCTTCTGTTTCATTATTAGCAATAATTTTATCTTCATCATTAAATTGGCCATCTGAATTAGTGTCTTTTACTATTTTTATCTGTTTTATTGTGTATTGTATCAAGTTATTATTTTCATCATATTTTGGTAAATCTGTAAATTCTGCTGTGCTGTTTCCTTCTATTGTTTTTGTTATTGAGTTACCATTTAAATCTAGTACTTTTTCTAATTGTTCTTCTTGAATGTTTTCTTTTTGTTCAATATTGATTATTGTATTTAATTGTTCTTTTTCTTTCTGGCTTTCTTTTGATTTTATTACTTTATATAATTCTAATGTTAATTGATATTTATTTGCCTCATCTTCATCAATTCCTTCCCATGTATTTTCTACTGAAAGTTTTGTTGATGGCATATTTTCTACTTTTATTAATATTTCATTTCCATTTGTTGTTACTTTTTTTGTAATTTCTACTTTTTCTTTTGTTTCTTTTTCTTTCGTTTCTTCTTCTTTCGTTTCTTTTTCTTTCGTTTCTTCTTCTTTCGTTTCTTCTTCTTTCGTTTCTTCTTCTTTCGTATTTTCCTTTACCTCTTCATCTAAGTCTACTACATACATATGTGTATTTTTATCTAACCTTGATATTGCTTTGATTGTTATATTTTCAGGTATATTTATGTATCCTTTTGGTGCTTCTGTTTCTGTTAATGTTATTGTGTATTTTGCTCCTTCTTTTTCTATTTTTATTGCTTCTATATTTTCTGTAAATTGTCCATTTTCATCAGTTGTATATATCTTTTCTGGTTCTGTTAATAGTTCGTTTTGATTTTCATCTTTTACTGATACTTTGAATTTTGCTCCACTTAATTTATTTGAATTTACTTTATCATATTTTTCTAATTTTATATTAAATGATGTTTTTGGATTTGTGTTAATAAATATTCCTTCTTTTTTACTTGCGATATAATCTTTTCCTTGTATTAATTTCATCCAATCACTTGATTGTTCATCTGTTTTACCATATACTTCTATTTCTTTTACTTCATATTTTATTTCTTGTTTATTTTCATCAAATTTTGGTAAATCCTCAAATATTTCTTTGCCATTTCCTATTACTTCTTTTGTTAGTAATTTTTGATTTTCATCTTTTACTGTATATAATCCAAATACCACTTTATACAATTCTGGATTCTCTACATTTTCCCATTTCTTTTCCACTTCTACACTTGTTTTTTCCGTATTAACAATATTATTTCCTTCATATTTTACTAAAAATTCATTTGTCACTTCTTTTTCAACATCTTCATCATCTGTATAAATTACCTTAACTTCTTCTACTGAATATTCCAATTCTTTTGCTTCTTTTATTCCTGCTTCTAATTCCACAATTTCATATTTTGGTAAATCTTCAAATCCATATTTCCATCCATCTTCACTAGTTACAGTTATTTTTGCATCATCTACTTTTACTTTTTCATTTGTAAAATCTTCTTTATTTGTCATAGAATCATATTTATACTTTTTGTATAATTGTAATTCTATCCTTAAATCTTTCTCATCATATTTGCTCATATTCCATGTTTTTGTTCCACTTATTTCTGTTATTGCATTTGTAATTTTTATTGTTCCATCTTCTTCTGTTTTTTGTTCTTTAATATATCTTTCTGAATCCCTTACAGTATTTGCTATTACTTTATCTTCGTGATCATCAAATATACCATTTTTATTTGTATCTTTTACTATCTTCATTTCTTTTACTATATATCTTATTTCATTTCCATCTTCATCATATTTATCCAATTCTGTGAACTTATCTGTTCCATTACCTTTTATTACTTTTGTAATTTGAATTCCCTGGTCATCTGTTACTTTTTCTTCTTGTGTATCTACAGCCTTGTACAATCCTAATGTTACCTCATATTCATCTGCTTGTTCCTTATTCATTTCTGACCATTCTTTTCTTACATTTAATTCTCTTTTAACTTTTATATTTTCTACAATTATTGTTAATATATTTGCATTTCTTGTTACTTTAATTTGTGCTGTTTTATCTGTTCCTTCTAATTTAATTCCATCTATAATACTTGGTATTCCATCTTGAACTTCTACTTCATCTGATTCTTCTCCAACCTTTACTTTAAATGTTGTTACATTATATTGAGTTGTATCTTCACTTTCTTCTTTATCTACTGTTACATATATTTTTTCATCTAATTTGAAGTATCCAATTGGTGTTTTCACTTCTTCGATTGTGTATGTATCTGCTTTATTTACTGTTTCTTTTGTAATAAAGTTTTTAACTATTTCTATATTATTTTCATCATCTGTTGTTACTACTTCTGATTTTATTCCTTCAGTTAAATTATTTCCATTACTATCTTTTGCTGTTGTTTTAAACTTAACTCCTGATATATGTTTCTTATCTTCATTTTCCTTATTTATTAAGATACTATATTGTCCTGGCACTATTTCATGTTCCCCTATAGTAAGCTCTACACTTTGTTTATTTTCAGCTATTTTTCCTGTAGATGTATCTTTTACTATATAACTACTATCTCCAACTGCAAATGTTAAATTTAATTCCATATCTGCAATTTTTGTATATCCATCTGGTACCTTAGACTCTTTGATTGTTAATGTTTTTGTTCCTATATCTTTTTCTTTTATTTCAATTTCTTTACTTTCATATACACCTTTATCAGATGTTTCTTGTAATGTTGCAATTAAATTTTCTCCATCATAAACTTGGAATTCTGCATCTGGTATTTTTTCATTTTCATCATCTGCATTTACTTTTGTTATTCTTAATTTGTAACTTCCATTTATTTGGTTAACCACTTTAATTGTTCCATCATCTTCTTGTACTGTAGATTTAATGAATTCTTCTGCTTTTTCTTCATCTTGTGCTACTACTGTATCTCCGTCATTAAATACTTCATCTTCATTTGTGTCCTTCATTATTTTTATTTCTTTTACAGTATATTCTATTTGTTTTTTAGATTCATCATATTTTGGTAAATCTTTAAACTCTGCTGAACCATTTCCTATAATTGTTTGTATAAGTTGATTATTTCCATCATCTAACACTTTTTCTAAACTTTTTTCTTGACCTTCTTGATCCTCTGCTGAATTTACTTTTTTATATAATCCAAATGTTACTTGATATTTATTTGCTTCATCAGAACCTATACCATCCCATTCTTTTTCTACAGAAAGACTTGTTTTTTCTGTATTTGTTATAATATTTCCTTCATATGTTACTAAAAATTCATTTGTTACATCTTTTTCTACATTATCATCATTTTTACAAATTACTTTAGTTTCTTCTACTGAATATTCTAGTTCTTTTGCTTGCTTTGTTCCACCTTCTGATTCTACAAATTCATATTTTGGTAAATCTTCAAATTCATATTCCCATCCAGATTCACTTGTAACTGTTCTATTACCACTTGGTACTGCTACTTTTTCAGATTCAGGTTCATTTTTATATTTTTTGTACAATTGTACCATTATACTTAAATCTTCATCATTATATTTTGTTGTATTCCATTGTTTTGTTCCAGTTATAGATACTGTTTCTACCAAGTTTGGTATTATTATTGTTATATCATCATTAACTTTAGTTACTTTGATTGACACAGTTTTGTTTGTACCATCTAATTTTACTCCTTCAATAATAGTGTCTCCATTAACTTCTGTTTCATTTTCTCCACTTTCACCAACTTTTATTGTAACCTTATTAACTTCATATCCTGTAATTGCTTCATTTACCTTTTTAGTTACAGTTACATATATTTTATCTTTTAATTTATAATATCCTGTTGCTGTTTGAATTTCCTCTATTGTATATGTATCAGTCAAACCTACTGTTTCTAATGTTATACTATTTTCAACTATTTTTATTATTTCTTCATCTTCTGTTGTTTGTACTTTTCCATTTGGAATTACAGTTGTTAAGTTTTGTTCAATATTATTATCACCTATGGCTTTTCCTGTTATTCCAAATGTAACTCCTGATATATGTTCTTCATTTTCATTTACTTTATTAATTGATATACTATATTTCCCTGCTGTTTTCTCTGGTTCTTCAATAGTGAAATTTACAATTGCATTATCTTCTTTAGACATTGATATTGGATTATTGTCTATTTTTGCAGATTCTACTATATAGCTACTATCTCCTACTGCAAATGTTAAAGTTAATGTTTTATCCTTTATTTTTGCAAATTTATTTGGAACTTTTGTTTCTTTGATGGTTAATGTTTTTTCTCCAATACTATCTATTTTTATTTCTTCACTTTCATATATACCATCTTCATCTGTTTCCTTTAAAGTTGCAATTTCATCATCTCCATCATAAACCTTAAATTCTGCATCTTTAACTTTTTCAGATGGATTGCCTGCATTTACTTTTGTTAGTTTTAATTTATAGTTTCCTTTTACTTCATTTGTTACTTTTAATATTCCATCTCCTTCAATTTCTGTTTTACCTTTGAAGATTTTTTGAATATCAGTTTCACTTTCTGCAATAGTTCTATCTTCCTCATCAAAATTACCATCTCCAGTAGTGTCTTTCACTATTTTTACTTCTTTAGCTGTATATTCTATAGTATTTCCACTTTCATCATATTTTGGTAAGTCTGTAAATTCATTTGTATTATTTCCTACTATTGTTTTTATAAGTGGTACATCTTTATCATCTAATACTTCTTCTAAGGTTTGTTCCTGATTTTCTTCTTGATTACTTATTTTATATAATCCAAATGTTACTTGATATTTATTTGCCTCACTTGAATCAATTCCTTCCCATACTTTCTTAACTGATAATTTAGTTGATGGCATATTTTCTACTTTAATTAATATTTCATTTTCATTTAATGTTACTTCTTTTGCATTTTCTATTTCTTTTGTATTTAATTCTAATACATACATATGTGTATTTTCATCCAATTTTGATGTTGCTATAACTGTTATATCTCCAGGTAAATCTATATATCCTTCTGGTGTTTCTATTTCTTTTAGTATTATTTTAAATTTTTCCCCTTCTCTTTCTATTTTTATTGATTCCTCTGTAAATTGTCCATTTTCATCTGTTGTATATATTTTCTCTGATGGTGATAATAAATCCTCATCATTTTCATCTTTTACTGATAATTTGAACTTTACTCCACCTAATTTTTCTGATGTTACTTTTTCATATTTTTCCAATTTTATATTAAATGATGTTTTAGGATTTGTATTAATGAATTTTTCTCCATCTTTACTTTCAATGTAATCTATTCCTTTGTTTAATTCCTTCCAATCATTTAATCCTGTACCAGTTTTAATATATGCTCCTATTTCTTGAACTCTATATTGTATTTTTTGATTATTTCTATCAAATTTTGGTAGATCATCAAAAATCTCGTTACTATTACCTATTACTTCTTTTGTTAATTCTTTTTTATTACCATCTTCTACCCTTGTTAATATTTCACTTCCATTTTCTGTTTTTACTGTATATAGTCCAAAAACTGCTTTATATAAAATTGTATCTTCTACATTTTTCCACTCTTTTTCCACTTTTACACTTGTTTTCTCTGTGTTTATAATATCATTTTCTTCATATGTTACTAAAAATTCATTTGTTACATCTATAGTATTTTGTTCACTTTCTTTATATTTTACATTTACTTCTTTTACTGAATATTCAAGTTCCTTTAATACTACTTCTTCATTTTCTATTACTTTTTCATATCTTGGTAAATCTGTAAATTCATATTTCCATTTTTCTTCACTTGTTACTGTAATTAAAGAATCATTTACTTCTACCTTATTATCTTCATCTTTATAGTTTTTGTATAATTGTATAGTTACACTTAATTTATCTAAATCATATTTATCTTGATGCCATATTTTTGTTCCAGATAAAGATACTGTTTCTGCTGAATTTTGTATTATTATTGTTACTGCATCTTTATCTCTAGTTGCCTTAATTTGAACAGTTTTCTCTGTTCCATTCAACTCAATATTTTCAATAACAGTTTCTTTATTAACCTCAATAGTTTTTTGTTCACCATCACCAACTCTTATTGTAAATTTATCAACTTCATATCCTGTACATCCTTCATTAACCTTTTTAGTTACAGTTACATATATTTTATCTTTTAATTTATAATATCCTGTTGCTGTCTGAGTTTCCTCTATTGTATATGTATCAATTAAATCCACTGTTTCTAATGTTATTGCATTTTCAACTATTTTTATTGCTTCTTCATCTTCTGTTGTTTGTGCTGTGTGTTGTTTAATCGCTTCAGATAAATCTTTTTTCTCACTACTATTATCTTTTTCTATTGCTTCTCCTGTAATTTTAAATGTAACTCCTGATATATGTTCTTCATTATCATCTTCTTTATTAATTAATATGCTGTATTTTCCTTCAGTTTTTTCTGGTTCTTCAATTGTGAAGTCCACAATTGCTCCATTCTCAGTTATTTCTAATGATTCATCATCCATTATTGCAGATTTAACAATATAACTACTATCTCCTACTGCAAATGTCAAATTCAATATTTTATCTTCTATTTTAGCAAATTTTTCTGGTACTTTTGTTTCCCTGATTGTTAGTGTTTTTGAGCCTAATTCTTCTATTTCAATATACTCACTTTCATATATACCATTTCCTTCTTTATCCTCTAATATTGCAATTTTCTTTTCATTATCAAAAACTTCAAATTGTGCACCAGTTACTTTTTCTTCTTTATTTCCTTGATTTACTTTTGTTAATCTTAATTTATAACTTCCATTTATTTCATTTGTTACATTTAATGTTTCATCTTCTTTAACTTCTGTTACTCCTTTAAAGATTTTTTGAATCTCTGTTTCACCTTCTGCAATGGTTTTATCTTCACTATCAAATCCTTTATTTTCATTAGTATCTTTTACTATTTTTACCTCTTTAGCTGTATATTTTATTACATTTCCACTTTCATCATATTTTGGTAAATCTGTAAATTCTTGTGTACTATTTCCAACTATTTCTTTTGTAAATGGATTGCCATCTGAGTCAAGTACTTTTTCCAATTGTTGTTCTTCTTCAGTACTTTCTCCTTTTCCATTACCACTTTCTTCTTGATTTATTTTTGATTTTACAACTTTATATAGTTCAAATGTTGCTTGATATTTATTTGCTTCATTTGAATCAATTCCTTCCCATACTTTCTTAACTGATAATTTGGTTGATGGCATATTTTCTACTTCAATTAGTATTTCATTTCCAGTTAATGTTACCTGTTTTGCATTTTCTGTTTCTTCTGTATTTAATTCTAATACATACATATGTGTAGATTCATCTAATTTTGATGTTGCTTTTATTTTTACACTTCCAGGTAACTCTAAATACCCTTCTGGCGTTTTTATTTCTGTTAGTGTTATTGTATATTTTTCTTGTGCTTTTTCAATTTGTATATCTTCTACCTTTTCTGTAAATTGTCCATTTTCATCTGTTGTGTATATTTTTTCTGCATCTGTCAATAATTCTTCTTCTTTTTCATTTTTTACTGATATTTTGAATTCTGCTCCACTTATTTTCTTTGATGTTACTTTTTCATATTTTTCTAATTTTATATTAAATGATGTTTTTGGATTTATATTAACAAATTTTCCTTCTTCTATACTTTCAATATAATCTGTTCCTTTTGTTAACTCTTTCCAATCATTTAAATTAGTATCTGTTTTACTATATGCTTTTATTTCTTGAACTTTATATTTTATTTCTTTATTATTTTTATCAAATTTAGGCAAGTTTTCAAATGTTTGTTTACCATTTCCTATTACTTCTTTTGTTAATAATTCGTTATTTTCATCTTTTACTTCTGTTAATTTTTCTTCTCCATTCTCTTCTGTTGTAACTGTATATAGTCCAAATTTTACTTTGTATAGATTTTCATTTGTTACATTTTTCCATTCTTTTTCTACCTCAACACTTGTTTTCTCTGTATTTATGATATTATTTCCTTCATATGTTACTATAAATTCATCTGTTACATTTCTTTGATCAGCCTGATTTTCTTTGTATATCACTTCATTTTCTTTTACTGAATATTCTAATTCTTTTGCTTCTATAGTTCCATCCTCTAATTTTACTATTTCGTATTTTGGTAAATTATTAAATACATATTTCCATCCATTTCTATTTGTTACTGTTATTTGACCATTTAATACTTTCTCTTTTTCAGCTTTTGGTTCATATTTGTAGTTTTTGTATAATTGTACTATTATACTTAAATCTTCTTCTTTGTATTTTTCCATATTCCATTTTTTTGTACCAGATATAGATGTTGTTTCTGCCGAATTTTGTATTGTTATTGTTACTGCATCTTTATCTCTAACTGCTTTAATTTGTACTGTTTTTTCTGTTCCATCTAATGCTACCCCATCAATAACAGTATCTTCTTCAATCTCTGTTGACTCTTGTTCATCATCACCAACTTTTATGCTAAATTTGTCAACTTCATATCCTGTAATTGCCTCATTTATCTTCTTAGTTACAGTTATATATATTTTATCCTTTAATTTATAATATCCAGTTGCTGTTTCTATTTCTTTAATTGTGTATGTGTCAATTAGATTTACTGTGTCTTGTGTAATTTCATTTGAAACTATTTTTATTGAATCACTGTTTTCTGTTGTTTTTACATTTTTGTGTGGAATTGCATCTGTTAATTCTTTTTTCTCACTATCATCGTCTTTTCTTGTTGATTCTCCTGTTATTTCAAATGTAACTCCTGATATATGTTTATTATTTTCATCTTCTTTATTAAGTAATATATTATATTCTCCTTGTGTTTTTACAGGTTCTTTAATTGTAAATTCCACAGTTGCACCATCTTCACTTATAGTTACTCCTTGACTATCTATTGTTCCAGACTCTACTATATAGCTACTTTCCCCTACTGCAAATGTTAGATTCAATGTTTTATTTTCTATTTTTGCAAACTTGTCTGGGACTTCTGTTTCTTTAATAATTAAGTTTTTTTCTTCAGTATTTGATATTTGTATTTCTTCACTTTCGTATACACCTGGCTCCCCATTTTCTTGTAATGTTGCTATTACATTATCTCCATCATAAACTTTGAATTGAGCACCTGTTACTTTTTCCTTTTCATCATTTGCATTTACTTTTGTTAGTTTTAATTTATAACTTCCCTTTATTACATTTGTTATCTTTACTATTCCAGTATCTTTATCTATCTGCTCATTTTTAACCATTTTCTTAATATCTTCTTCATTTTGTGCAATGGTTTTATCATCATCATCAAATCCATCATTTCCATTAGTATCTTTTACTATTTTTATTTCTTTTACTTTGTATATTATTTCTTCACCATTTGAGTCAAATTTTGGTAAATTTTCAAATTTCGCTGTATTATTTCCTTTCACATTTATTGTGATTTGATTTCCTTTATCATCTAATACTTTTTTCTGATGATCCTGTTCATCTGATACCTGTTCTCCTTGTTTTGGCTGTTCTTCCACTTCTTGTTCAGTTGTCTCTTTAAATAATCCAAATGTTACTTGATATTTATCAGCTTCTGTGCCATCAATTCCTTCCCACATTTTTTCCACAGGTATTTCTATTAATGGATTATTTTCTATATTTACTAGAATTTGTCCTTCATCAACCTTCAATATATCCTTATTATATAGTTTAACATTTCCTTCTACCTCAGGAACTAATGTATAATTTCCATTAGATCCTAATTGAGTCTTTACTTTAAATGTTATTGGATCTGATAATTGTAAATATCCATCTGGTGCTTTTGTTTCTGTTATTGTTACTGTATATTCTTCTTCTGCTGAATCTATTTTTATTCCATTTATACTTATTTGTCCACTTTCGTTTGTTTTATATACTGAATCTGTACCTCCATCAATAGTCTTACCTTCTATATTAGTTAAACATTTTTCTGCTTTGTTTTGTATTTTTACTGTAAACTCTGCATCTTTTAAAATACCTTCATCATTAAAGTCTGTTTTACCATTTTCTAAAATGTGTTTTGTTAATATAAAATTGAATGATCCTTTTATTTTTATATTTTCTATTTCTATAAGAATTTCATTATTAGTTAATTTGGCTGTTACTGTTGCAGTCTCATTCGTATTTTCTAACTTTACATTTTTTAATTCTATTATTCCATCTTCATCTGCTTTTTGTTCATTTAATGTAAATTCTTCTATTTGGTAACCATTACTTGTTTCTGTTTTTTCTATCTTTAATGTCAAAGGATTTTGTAGTTTATGATATCCATCAGCATATGTTTCTGTTATTGTATATGTATCTACCAATGACATATTATTTTGATTTATTGTCCTTGATACAATTTGCTGAGGTGTTCCATTTGTTGTTATTGAACCTGTTACTACTTTAGAATCTAGTGATTGTTCTTCAGCTGATGTTCCTTCAATTTTATCTTCTGGTCTTGGTTCTTCTTTTCCTTTTATTTCAAACTCTGCTCCA
The DNA here is from genome assembly GCA_947581895.1 of uncultured Clostridia bacterium. Lineage (GTDB taxonomy): Bacteria > Bacillota > Clostridia > TANB77 > CAG-508 > CAG-492. The sequence continues at coordinate 11,983 of CANPWE010000023.1, forward strand.
GACAATTTTGTTCCTTCTTCATCAACTTTATCTAATAATACTTTGTAATTACCTGTTAGTTTATTAATAAATGTCCCGTCTTCATCTTTTAAACAATCATAATCTTCTTCATTTACAAGAGTTTTCCACTCTTCAGGTTCTACTTTTTCCTTATGACAAGCTTCCTTTTCTTGTACTATATAATTTATTTCATTTCCATCATCATCATATTTATTTAAATCTTCAAATTTTATTGTGCCATTTCCTATTATAGATTTCTCTAATGGTTCTCCACTTTCACCTTTCACTTCTGTTAATGTTTCTGTTTCTTCATTTCCATTTTTCACAACTTTTGTTGATTGGTATAATTTAAATACTGATTTATATGAATTTACATCTTCATCACTATGGTCTTCTGGTAAAACCCACTGTTTTGTTGCTGTTACCTCTGTTGTTTCTTCAGCTACTGCTGGATTTTTTACAATTATTGTTATTGTATTTTCTTTTTTACTTACTTCAACTTGTGTAGTTTGTTTTACAAGCTGTCCATCAGAATCTTGTAATTTAACATCTTCAAAAACAACTTTATTTTCTTCATTAGTTATTTCCTTTACATCCCCTGATTCTCCAACTTGTATTTTGCAATTTTTTACTTTATAATCATCTGTTACCTCTTCTTTTGTTACAGTTACATATATACTATCTTTTAGTTTATAATATCCTTCTTGAGTTTTTTGCTCTGATATTGTATATTTGTCAGTTAAACCAATTGTATCTTTTGTTATTCTATTTGAAACAATACAAATACCATTTTGAACCTCAGTATCATCTTCTCCTGTTGTTACTGGTGTTTTTATTGAGTCTACTAAATCTATTTCTTTACTATTTTCAGATTCATCTTTTGCTTTTCCTGTTGTTTCAAATGTAACTCCTGTTAAATAATTTTCATTTTCATCTTGTTTTTTCAAATAAATTTCATATGATCCTTTTTCAGGATTCATTATATTTAGTACAACTCTTTTTTTGGCAAATAATTCAACTTTTACATCATCTTTTGTCCAATTTTCTGGTTCTGTACTAATTTCAGGTATAGAAGCTGTGCCTGATGTATTACCTTGAACTGTATTTATTACATTATTTGCATTTACGTTATCTACTACATTCAAACTTTTCTTTGATGAAATAACTTCTGATACTGTATTTTTTGAATCTTGTGTTTCTCTTTCACTTATATCTACACCATCAATTTTTCCACTATACTTGTTTAAAATCCCATGATTACTTATTGCAGGACTACCTTTTATATGTGGTGTAATTGTTGGTATATTTATGTTTTGCTCTCCTATTGTTAATGTACCTTTGTTTTCTATTGCTACAGTTGACTTACTTTCCAATCTTGATTCTACTGCTTCTTTTCCATCAGCTACCTTATCTACTATTGTTAGTGTACCATTATTTGTTATTGCAGGATCTACAGTTCCAGAATATATTATTGAATGTGTATTTAAGTTTATTGTTACATTCTTACCACTATTTATTGTTATAGGATTTTTAAGGTCTACCTCCTTAATTAATACTACTGTTCCTGAATATTCTTCAGCTTCTTTTATAGCGTCCTGAAGAGTATTAAAATATGTATTGTTTACATATGCCACATTACTGTCATCTGCTTCTACACCTAATGTTGCTACCTTTTTTCCTTCTGAATACATTACTATATATGATTCTGGTTTATCATTAACTACTCCCTGTATAGCACTATTATTACCAGTAATTTTTCCATCATAAAATTTAAATGTTCCCTTATTATTTACACCAAGATTAACCCCAATTACTAGAGGAGAACTATCATTTACTGGATCATCCTTATTACCCAATATAAATGTTGAATTATTATTAATATATACTCCATCTCCAGTTGTTGATTCTACTTTTCCTCCTAATAATGTGAATGTTCCTTTTTGAATATATAATGCCCTGCTATTTGATGAAGTATCAGATGAATTAATATTTCCTTTTTCCATTGTTACATTTCCAGAGCTTGATATATATCCAAATTCACCATTTTTTATATTTACATTACCACTAATAGTAAGACTTGTTATACTTCCTGAATTGATTGTTGTCGCTTCACCACTATATTGTATATTTTCATGATTTCCACCATTTATAGTCAGTTGTCCATTGTTTGATTTTGTAGAATAAACAGTATAATCTCCATGGCTAGATGTTGCATTATCTATAGTTATAATAGCAGTACCACTATTATCATATATAGCTCCTCCTTTTCCAGCACTATTAGTTTTTGTAAAACTTCCACCTTCTAAATTTATTTTATTATTTCCATTACTGTTATCAGAACATATAAAAAATTGGTATGATTCAGTATATGTACTAGCATATCCTTTTTCAGAAAACTCTACATTTTTTACATTTATAGTTCCACCACAATCTGTATATATCCCATATAATTTTTTATCACTTTTAGATTCAAAATACACTTTTCCACTTTCCCAATCAACTGTACCCGAATCTGTATTAAAGATTATTTTATTATCAAGGTATTGGTATTTAAAATTATAATCTCCACCATTTATAGTCAACTTTCCTGTATTTTTTATATAATTAGGTGTATAACCTTTTATTTCTGAACCTTCATCTGTACCTGTTATTTTTAGTGTTCCACTATTATTTATGGATATTTCTTTAGCTACTGTGTATATTTGTTTTCCATTTAAGTTTATCTCTACATTTTTTCCTTCTGGTATTGTTAACTCTCTTGATACAACTAAGTTTTGTAGTATTTCTACTGTTTGGTTTTGTTCATTACATGCATCAATTGCGTCTTTTAAAGATGTATAATTACTACCTCCTACAGAAGCTATATCTAATTTACCTAGTTTTGTTATACGTGTATCATCACTTTTATCTTCATATGTGATTTCAAAATTTTCTAAAACATTTGTTACTATTCCTTCGAAACCATAATACTCTTTAGTTGTAGTTATTTGCCCTGAATAATAATTTATTTCTCCTTGATTTCGTTTGTTATTTATATAACCAATTATATTTGTATTATCTTCTTGTTCTTTATTTCCTATATTACATATTGAATAACCTGTCTCAGTATTTATTGCTGCATTGTCTTTTCCTGCATCTATAGTTGAATTATTGATATTAATTATTGGTTTATTACTACTCACTCCATTAGAACGAATACTTCCATTTATAGTAGCATCTGTTATATCAATCGTTGATGTTCCTTTATCTGCACTTGTAGAAATAATAATATCATTATTAATAATTGTTTTATTTGATGATATTAATACTTTTACATCATATGTTGTTCCAGTAGTAATGTTAATTTGTGTATTAATAGTACCACCACTTACATTTAGTTTTCCATTCTTTATACCAATACAACTAGTATTTGCTGAACCATTTATTTCTCCTCCTTTTATCTCTATACTACCTTGACCTGAGTTATCTATTTTAACAGATGAACAATCTATTCTGCCATTATTTATAGTTACTGTTCCTGTATTGTTATTATATATACCCCCTTGTATATCAGTTTTTTCACCATCTATATTTATTTTCCCTGAGCTATTATTTTCAATCTTATAACAATCTATAATCGCATTTTCTATTTTTATATCTTTTGTTGCATTATTATATATCGTTGTTTTTTGTGCACTTATTTCTGCATTTGTTATAGTCAATGTTGCATCTTGCTCATTATCTATTAAATATACATGTCCTTGTGTACGTCCTCCTTCAGTTTTTATTTTAACTCCATTTAAAGTCATTTCTTTATTATTTATTATTGCTTTTTTATAATCGTTTTGTGTACCTTCACCATCTATCTGTAAAGATATAGAATCCATTACTATTGTTCCATCATTTTTTACAACAATCCCTGTACTGTTATTAGAAATTTTTCCATTTTTTTGTTCACTACTATCTACTATTTTTAAGTTACCACTATTAATTAATGTATTTGTATTCGTAGATGTAATAATATGACCTTGTAAATCTAGTATTACATCTATTTCATTTGGTATATTAATGCTATCTTCTTCTGTACCTATAGATATATTAGATAAAATGTTTATTTGGTATTGTTTTTCAGACTCTAACTGTTTTAAAGCATTGTTCAACTCAGCTATATTTTTATACTCATTTATTCTTGTGTTTTCAGTTGTATTTATAATCTCAAATACTGCTGATTGTTTTAATATAGCTTCTTCATTTTTCGTTTCAGGATTAGTGGTTGTCTCAATTTGATATCCTGCCTCTTGATCTTTTGGTGTTTTATTCATAGCAGATTTTGATCCAATAATAATACCATCATAAAAATAAAAGTCCCCATTATCATATACTCCATATGTACCTTGTACTTTTGGGGTATCTGTTCTTACTTGTGTTTCTCCTTGTTCTGATTTTTCACCTAATATAAGGATAGCTGATTTATTCTTATTATAAATTCCATAGTTTTTTTCACTAATAATAGTACCTGATTTTACAGTACATGTTCCTTTTTCATTATCTATTCCATTACCACTACTATTTATTGTACAATTTCCTATAGTAGTTGTTCCACTATTTTTTATACCATTTGTTACATCACTGATTACTGCATTGTAAATTGTTAAGTTATAATTAGAAGAACTTATTGAAATTCCTGTTGTAACATTTGTTATATTTATATCTTCTATAATCATTTTTCCATTAAGACTATTAACATTATTAGTTCCTATTGCTATTCCAGTTTTAGATTTTCCTTCACAACATTTAATAGTAAAACAATCCTTTTTTTCGGATTCACTTTCATTTTCCTGCCCTTTTATTTTTATATCTCCACTTGTATTAACATAAATTCCATAACTACCACTATAACTTAATGTAATAGTTCCTGATTCAAATTCTGCTGTTGAATTATTATTATTATATACACCATATGCTAGGTCTTTTGTAGTATTTACATTTATAACTCCATTTTTCATAGTAAACTTAGAATCATCTATATTATATACTGCTTTTCCACTTTTTTGGATTACATCAATAGTTCCATTTTCCATAATAAATATTCCACTACCTGTATTATATACCCCATAAAATGCATTAATTGTTCCATTCTTCATAGTAACTGTTCCATCAGAATTATTATGTATTCCATAATATGCATTGATTGTTCCATTTTCTATAGTACATTTTCCACTATTATCATTAAATATCGCTGAATTATAATCATTATTTGCATCTATTGTTACTGTCTCACTAACAATATCTAAAACACCTTTATTATGTATTGCATAAATAAAACCACTTTCTATCCCTGATTGTCTAATTTCAAAAGTAGTATTTTCTCCAATTTTTAAACTAGCATTTTCTGAATTTTCCACAATTGTTGCTCCACCAGAAAAAAACTTACCTGTTTGTTGTGTTGAACTTCCTGTGTCTTGTTGATTTTTAATTTCTAATTTACCTTTATTTAATATAGCTGGATGTGCATATGACTGTATATTGTGACCATTTGTGTTTATTATTATATTTTTTGATTCTTCTATATTTATAGTTTTTGATATATTTATATCTTTTAATATTGTTACAATTTGTCCTTCTTCTGTTGCAAAATCTATTGCTTTTTGTAAACTTGAGAATTGATTATCACCTACTTTTGCAACTTTTTCCATAGATTCTTCTGTATCTGGGTCTATTAGCTGTAATGTTACTTTTTCTAAATCACCTTCTTTTTCTTGTATTAATTCTGCGCCTTCTTCTATGTCTACCAACCTTACATTAATTAAATTTTTCCCATCATCTTCTTGTCCTACTAATTGTCCATCATAAAAATTCAATCCAGAACTTGGCATATATACTGCATCTTTTGCTCCCTGTAATTTTGGATTTTCCTCATCTATATGTCCATCTTTCGTACCTATTGTTGTTGTTACAGCAGATGTTTCTATTCTTAATGCTTCATTTTCTGAAGATGTAATACTTCCTCCTGTTATTTCTAATGTTCCTTTTATATCTGAATCTTTATCTTGTATTCTAATACTTGCTAGTTTTGATTTTATATCACCACCTGATATATTAATATTTTTAATACATGAATATGTATCTATGCAATAACTATTTTGTGACTCTAAATTTCCTCCTGAGATATTAATTATCGTATCTTTTGAATCACTTATAGATTTAAAGTCTATAACTTCATCTGCAGTTGTAATATTTCCACCAGTTATTGTAACTGTTCCATTACATCTGAAAGTAGCATATATTCCTTTTTTAGCACTATTTAATGTACCTCCATTTATTACTAACTCACCACCATCAGAAGAACTCATATATGCAATATAATAATTTGACTTAATAATTGGACTTTTCTCATTTTGTTCATTATCATTTACAATTATTCTTCCATTTCCACTAAAACCAAATACACAATTACTTGTAAAATTCCCTCCATTTATTTCTGCTGATGATTTAGCATTAATTATCTTAATTATATTATAATCTGAACTATCTGTTGATGTACTTTGAAAAGTTCCTCCATTTATTATTACATTACTTATATTGTTTACATATATAACATTGTTTTTTGAAATGACTGTTCCTCCATTTATTTCTACATTTGTCATTTTGGAAGAATTGTATATTGCATTATACTCTGTTGAAATTGTTCCTCCGTTTATTATTACATTTCCTACTCCTTGCCCAGAAAATGAATCATTATCTATTCCAGTTAGTTTTTCATTTATTGTTCCATCATTTATAACAATTATTCCACCATTATCATTTAATATACCACATTTATACGTCCCATTTTGAGAACTTGTTATAGTACCCCCATTCATCTCAAAAATACTATAATTTACTACCCCTGCTTTATTTAAACTACTTGATCCACCTTTTTGTATATCTATTTTTCCAGATGTTAATATCAATTTACCTGGATTATTTTTTTTAACTAGTTTTACACTATTAATTGTAAAAGTATCTTCTCCATATTTAGAACTTCCTTGAGAATATACAAAATGTAGATAATATTTATATCCACCAGATAAATTTATTTCATCATCTTTTGCTTTATTACTTTTAGATGATACATCTGCACATTGTGCACTTGTAGTATCTGATAAATCTTTTGTATTTGTTACTCTTATATATCCATGGCTATTTGTATTACATGATATTTTTTCATTTATAACTACTTTGTACAACTCTTTTTTGTCTTTTTTTGTCAAGTCTATTTCTACATAAGAATCTGATACAGTTTTATTATCTTTATTTTGTGATTTTAAGGTTTCTTCTGATTCATCATATACAAAACTATATTCAGCTCCATCTGCCTGTTTAGCATTTTTTAAATCTATCTCTTGTTCAATTGTTTCATTATAAACTGACTCACTATTGTTAGGTTGACTATAGTTTCGTATAACATTACCTACTGTACTATATATTTTACCAGTTTGTGCAGTACTAGAATCTTTTATTTCTAAAGTTCCATAGTTATCTATTGCACTTGTTTCTGATGTGCTTTTAAAATTATGTCCATTTAAATCTAATACAATATTTTTGTTATTAGCAATTTCTATTGTAGAAGTTTTGTCTAAATTTTCTACAATATCTATTTCAACCCTTTCACCACTTTGTGCCATTTTTTCTGAATTTTCTATTGCATCTTCTAATGTTTTATAATATTTATTTTTAATTGCTGCTTCTACTTGTTCTGAAATTATGCTTAATGTCTCTGTTTGTTTTCCTCCATCATCTCTTGATTTCTTAGAATATCTAAGTGGTGTTAATGCTTCACCATATATTGCTTTTCTATTATTTGATTGATCTGATGTAGCATTTACATTTCCATCATAAAAATTAAATGTTCCTCCATCCCATATGTCTTCAGTAAAATTTCCTGTATTATAAACTCCATATCCTATACCTGAAACTGTTGGAGTTTCTATTTCAACATCTGTACCTTCATTACCTTCTCCTAAAGTAAATGTTCCTTTACTTTCTATTAAGACTCCAATTGCTTGTCCATCATAATTTGAAAATTCATAATGTGTATTTTCTATAGCTCCTCGTTTCTCTTTCTTTGAGTCACTATCTATTATAGTTAAATTTGCATTATCCTTTACTGTAAAAGTTGGAGTGTTGCTATCTATACTTTGTGTTGCTATAATATGACCATTTAAATCTATTTTTACTTTTCCTGTAATACTATTAGATTCATTAGTAATATCATGTATTATTTCTATTTTCATATTACCATTGTCTAATTCTGGATGTTCTTTTACTGCTTTGTAGTATTCTTCTATTGCTTTATTTAATGTTGAATATTCCTGGTTATTTATACCTATATAATTATCTTCTTGAATATCAGCATTTTCTTGACGCAATTTTTCTAAATCTATTACGATTTTTGCCACCATTGTTTCATTTTTAGTTAAATTTATTTGTAATGCTTGTTTTGTACAATTACCTGCTTCATCCCATACCCATAGATAATATTCACCACTTCTCGTTATATTATCAATTGTTATTTGCTTTTCAGTTACTTTTTCTTGTGATTCTTCATTATCTTGTGCTGGTTGTTCATTTGTTTCTTTTTCATTTGATTCCTCGTTTACCTGTGTTCCATTAGTTGAAGTTTCCCCATCTATAACTTCATTTCCAGATGTTTCATATATTGATATTTTCTTTTTTGGTTCTTCCTCATTACTTACACTTAATGCATATGCAGATAATCCTGATGCACCATATTTTGGTATACCATCTGTTAAATACTTTTCAGATTTACCTTCAGTAACTTCTTCGTCTTTTAGTTTAACTGTTATTGATGCTGTCTGTTTATCTGCATCTTCAGTTGTTGTCATTTTTTCTACATCTACAACTGGTCCTTGTTTATCTATCTTATCTATTACTTTTAATGTCCATCCACTTACTTCTCCTGTTTCTGGATTTTTGGTTCTTGCCCATACTTTTGTATTTTCTTCTACAATTAAAGGTTCCTCATATTTTTCCCATTGTTCACCTTCTTTAGGCTCATTACCATATCTATATTCTACCTGTAATTTTTCATTTGTATCATTTTTTTCAATTTCTACTTTTCCATCTTCATTAGAATCTTCTAATATTGCTATATCTTTACCTTGTTGATATTCTTTATTATCATCTCCCATTATATTTATTATTTCTGCATGTACTGTTTCACTACTATCCAAAAAAATTTTCAAATCAAGATAATTTAAAGTTTTTTTGTAATCTTCTGGAGCCTTTACTTCTGTTATTCTTAAAATATAGTCTTTCTCTTTAACAACACCATCTATATTTAAAATTATACCAGCTTCAGGTATCACAAAACTGCCATCTTCTTCTTGCTTTATTTCATTTCCTGTAGATTTATTGTTAACCCTTATCTGTATTTCCTTATTCTCTGATTGTGCTTCATCTAACTCTGCTACTTGTGCTCCTTCTTTTTCAGTTACATCTTCAAATTTAAACTTTGCTCCTGCTATATTTTCTAAATTACTTGCACCTAACTTATTTAACTCTATCTGTACTGAAGAAGGTTCTGATTCACCTGTTTCAGAATTCCCATCTGTTCCGCCCATCATTAGACTGAGTATCATTTACATCATCATTACCTTCACTATTTATTGTACTTCCATCAGTGTTATTACTTTCACTATAGCTTTCTTGGTTACTAATTTCATCTACAGCAAACGAAATTATTGGTGCAAAAGGTGAACATAACATTTGAATAATTATTATGCAACAAATTATTCTTTTAAAAAAATTGCTATATCTATTAACTATTTTTTTATAACTTTTCCCTTTCATATTTATCTACCTCTTTAATTATACTTTATAAATATTTTATTATATATATAATTTAATTGTAAGATAGCCATTTTTCACGTATATTTGGACTTATTACGGCTATCATTTATTCGATAATTTATTACATTTTTTTTATTTTTCTATTACGACAAATACACACAATGTACCTTGAAAAATAATGTTATTAAAATCAATTTACATATCTTCTCAAACTCTACGGATATTCAAACTTGAGACATGTGTAAAAAACTTACATAAATCCTTACATTTTCCATGTCCTTAAACATCAAAAAAACTTGTAGAAAATGCAAAAAACATTTTCTACAAGTTTTTTCTAAATTAATATTTAAAAATTCACATCTCTCTAATATTTATCCTGAATCTTTTTAATACTATCATAATCATTCTCCAAAATCCCCAAAAAAACATCTGCAATCTCTGGGTCAAACTGAGAGCCCTTATTTTTTCTTATCTCATCAATAATTACCTCAGTTTTCATACTATCTCTATAAGTACGTTTTGAAGACATTGCATCAAAAGAATCTGCAACAGCTGTAATTCTAGCCATTAGAGGAATCTGTTTTCCCACTAAATTATCTGGATAACCTTTACCATCATATCTTTCATGATGATACTTAACAAATGGAATAATATCTGCATAATTAGTAGAATTAGACAATATCTTTGCCCCAATAGATGGATGATTTTTAATCTTAGAATACTCATCATCAGATAATTTAGATTTTTTCAATAAAATACTATCAGGAATTCCTATTTTTCCAATATCATGAAAAAGTCCACCAATACGCAAGGTTTTTAAATCTTTTTCTTCTAATCCCATTTTTTTCCCAATTAAAACTGCAAATTCTGATACTCTATCAGAATGTCCTCTTGTATATGGGTCTTTTGCTTCTACTGTATATCTTAAAGTTTGGATATTCTCTAAATATGACTTTTCTAATTTATCCTTTGTTTCTACTAATTCATTATTTATTCTCTTAATTTCACGCATTTGCTTAATTGATTTTATACCAAATTCAACTAATAAAAGTAATTGATCAAAATTATCTTTTTTTTCCCAATATCCTTGAATATCTAGTTTTTTTATAGTTTCAAGAGGTATGAATTTCTTATTATTTTCTATTAAAATCAAAATATATAACTCTTTGTTAAATTTACGAATTTCTTCAACAACTTCTTCTCCATTATATGTAGATATTGAAAAATTTAATAATAATAAATCAAAATGCTCATTTTTTATTAGTTTAATTGCTTCTACCACATCTGTTATACCTGTAACTTTATAACCAGATTCCTTTAGGGTAGTTGATAATGATTCTATACCTTTTTCATTATCAACCACAATAATTTTATAATCTTGTTTTGCTTGAGTTTCGTTTAAATCCCCCATCTCTTAGCCCCCTTGCATATTAGATTATTTCTTTAAAATATTATATATTAAATTCATTTCTTGGTCAAGAATCCCCTTACACATAACACTAATCCACATCACCACTTAACACTTTTTACACAACAAAATTTTATAGAGTAGTCAAATTCAATAGTTATGTAATCCAGTAAAATATATTAATATGCAGTGGAGTGCGCAGTTTGGCGCTCCCCATTAACGTCTTCCTCAAAACTTAAGCGCCAGCAAACGAACGGAATATTAATATATTTTACTGGATTACATAACTATTGAATTTGACGGCTTACTGCAAAAGCAAATTAAAGGGTTCCTTTTTACAAGAAACCCTCATATATGAATCTCCAAATTATATGTTTGTGGACAAGTAATATATAAAATTACTTGTCCACAAACTCGTCATATTTTCATATTATAAACTATATTATAAATTACTTATTAACGTCTATTTAATACAAATTTTCTTACTCCAAATAGACCTGTTGCAACTATTATCATTGCTATTGTTGCAATTACTATATATATGATATATGAATTCATACCTGTTCTAATTTGTAACATTACTACATCTCCATCTTCATCATCCTCATCTGGTATATTTTCAAAATTATTTGGGGTTGAATCAATGTCTGGTGCTCCATAATCATTGTAATCTTCGCTTATTTCTGCATAAT
>CANPWE010000024.1 GCA_947581895.1 uncultured Clostridia bacterium
TGTCAACAGCCATACTTATCTTGGATTTTTTGACTGCCTCCTGCAAAAGCATTACATAACTATTGAATTTGACGGCTTCCTGCAAAAGCATCAAACACAAACAATTTAACTTATACAAAAAAAATTACATAATTACCTCTACTTCATTAACACCAGACTTACTATTTAACTGAATTCTTTGCTCCTCCACAATATTCCCATTCAAAATTACCTTTTCTATAGTATTACTTCTACCATTAGGATTTTTAACCCTAATATTATACACACTTTCTCCAAATTTATATCTAACAGTATATTCCTTCCAATTTCTAGAAATTGATGGTTTAAAACTCATAAAACCATTTTCAATATTTAACCCTAATATATATTTTATTCCAGATATATACATCCAACTACTTGAGCCTGTATACCATGTCCATCCACCTCTACCAACTAAATTTCCCTGTCCATATATATCTGCTGCTATACTATATGGTTCAACTTTATATTTTATAACTCCATCTTTTGTTCTAGTATGCTCAACTGGATTAATCATTCTAAAATATTCTACTGCCTTATCTCCAAATCCTAATAATGCCTCTGCTATTATGACCCATATTGCAGCATGTGTATATTGTTGTTGTGACATTTTTTCTCTCATATTGAATATCACATAATTACTATTATATAGTCTTTTTCTCATATTTTTTTTTCGCTACACTAAAATTATTATTTAATTCTTGTAGTGGTTTAAAATTAAAATAAACATCCACTTGTTTATCACTATGAATTTCAATTTTTTCTATAAATTCTCTAATTATTTCTTTATTAGGATTTTTCATTTTTAGAAATTTATCTATTAAATCTTCAAGCCCTTCTTCATTTTTTGGCTTGCTATTTCCTTCAAGTTCTTGCTCTAATTCTTTTATAGATATTTCATTTTGTTTTACAATTTCTTTTATACGTTCAGCATTTTTTATATATTCTTCCAGTGAGATAATTCCAGATAACCTATCTTCATACATTAATTCAAGTTTTCTAGTTTCTTTATCATTTTGTTCTTTTATACTTTCAATTCTTGAACAGATGTCAATTATTTTTTCTTCATTTGATTTAGCTTTTTGAGCGATTTCTTCCAGTTTTTTCATATTGGTATATCTTTTGCAAACATCTTTTAGAACCTCTAACATCTGCAATTCGAAAACTTGATAATTGAAATTATGTGGTGAACATACTGAAAACTTTCCAAACCTTCCATATCTCTGGCATCTACCATAAATATTTCCGTTTTTATCTGGACTTCTTATTCCAATATATCCTCCACAATCATAACATCTAAGCAATCCTTTGAAAATGTAGTCATTTGTTATAACTCTTGAACCTTTTGTGTTATCAATTACTTTTTTAGCCCTTTCAAAATCTTCTTTGCTGATTATTGCTTCATGCATATTTTCAACTTTTACCCAGTCTTCTTCTGGTAAATCTATAAACTTTTTAGATTTAAAGCTGACCTTTTTTCTTTTACCTTGAATTACAGTTCCAGTGTAGACTTCATTTGAAAGAATAAATCTAACCGTTGACTGTTGCCATAATCCATAAGTAAGTGACCTTACTCCTCTTTTTCGTTTATTATAATCTGATGGAATTGGGATTTTCTTTTTACTTAAAAAATCCGCAATTTGCATTGTTCCCATACCTTCTAAATACTTTTCATATATTAGTTTTACAACATTTGCTGCCTCATCATCTACAATTAAATGGTATTTATTTTCTGGATCTTTTTTATAACCATAAGGTGGTGTTCCTAAATATTCTCCTAAATTTCTTTTGGCTTGAAGAACACTATTTATTTTTCTTGATGTGTCTTTTGCATACATCTCATTTAATATTGATTTAAATGGTGCTATATCATTGTTTGAATTATCATAAGCAGTATCTATATTGTCTAAAATTGCAACAAATCTTACATTATGCTCTGGAAAATAATTTTCAATATATAATCCAGATTGCACATAATTTCTACCAAGCCTTGATAAATCCTTTGTTATAATCATATTTATTTTTCTTGATTCAACATCTAAAATCATTTTATTAAATGCTGGTCTGTCAAAACTTGTTCCAGAAACTCCATCATCAACATATTCAGCTATAAAATTAAGCTTATTTTGTTCAATATATTGCATAAGTAATGTTCTTTGATTACCAATACTTTCGCTTTCTTGATACTTTTCTTTTTCTTCATCCTCTCTTGAAAGTCTTATATATATGCCTACTTTATAATCAATATTATTCATTATTGTATAGCTCAAATTTGCCCCCTTTCTAGCTATTAAAAATATGATATAATATTGATACTCTTGCGAAATATTATATCATATTCTCTCTTCAAATACCATTGTTTTAATTGTTATTTTTTCACTTCCTTTAAGCAATAATTGCAAAATGCTCTTTCCACAATCTTTTCCAAATTTTCTCCTTTTTCATTAAAAAAAATATTTATTTTAAAATCATTCTTTTTATTGTACTTCTTTTTCTCTTGCATACTATCAACTCCCTTTAGTACTAATGTTTCCAAAATTTCCAAATTTATACAAAGTTACAACTGGATAAAAAAATCCACATAGGAATCTCACCTTTCTACTCATTTATAGATATTCAGCTTTATATTTCCCATCCTCTCATATACTAAAAATTGCCTAGGAATAAATTTCCTAAGCAATAACTTCAGTTTTCTTTAATATTTTCTTGTTCTAATTCTTTTTCATCCATTGTAACTTGCTTTTGAGCTTCGCTCTTTTTCGTAGTAGGGGTATCAACTGTTGCTTTTCCTATTTGTGGCTCTGTTATACAATACCTACCTGTTTTCATATCTTCAAAGTGTCTTTCAGTTTTCTGATCGTGATACTGGCGCATAAATTCTGCATTTTGCTCTCTAATAACTTGAGCTTTTTTTTCTTCAATAGACATAACTCCTCTTAATTCATATGTTTTCATCTCTCCACTTTTATCACTACAAGAAATATTCCATTGTTCTTGTCCTGTTTTTTCATTAATTGACCTTTGCAATCCTTCAAAAGTTAGATTTTCTCCCAATTCATCCAAATTTATAACTTCTTTTCCAATAGTTATACTTTTTAAACCTCTACAACCATCTAATATTGAAGGCTCTATTCCAACTCCCTCTGGCAATATTATTGAAGTCATACCACTTAATGAAAAAGCTTTATCATATATATATTTTATGTTGTCTGGTATAGTTAATTCTTTTAATTGTGGACACCCCATTAAGCAATATTCTGGAATTGATGTTAATCCCTTTGGAATATTTACTGATTTAAGTATTAAATTTCTTGCTAAACCTGCTTTTTGTATTTCTGTTATTGAATCTGGTAACTTTAATTCTTCTAAACTTGTGCAACCAGCTATTCCAAAATATCCAATCTTCTTTAAAGTATCTGGTAATGAGATTGATTTTAAATTTCTACAAACATGAAATGTTCTACCTTGTATAGCTGTTATACCGTGTATTTCTCAAATCAATTTTTTCAATACCTGAATCTTGAAATGCACACCTTCCAATCTTTCTTACACTTGGTGCTAGTTCTACCTTTTTAAGATTTGAACATTTATCAAAAGCATTATTTCCTATTTTTTCTACACTATCTAATGTAACACCTGTTATTGTTTTGCATTCTCTTAGCATACCTTCTGGTACTTCTTTTTGATCAATTGTCACTTCCCCTTCAGGTTTTAGTGGCTCCATTTTTAGTTCTTCATCTCTACGTTCAAATGGAATATCTTTAGGTAATTTAATTGTAGCAATATTTCCATTTTCCTCGTATTTTATATAAACACCATCATCTTGTACGTCAATTCCCTTAAATCTTTGATTTTCATTTAAATTCATCAATGTTTTACCATTATAAGTTATATTTTTCAAATTTGAACACTTTGAAAATGCATTAGATTTAATAGACTCATTTATTTTTTGTATAGTTATGGTCTTTAATTTACTACATTCAGAAAAAGCGTTTTCTTTAATGCTACCTACTTCTCCTATACTTAGTGTTTCTATTCCTGTTCTATGAAAAGCTTCTTCACCAATTGTTTTTAACATTTGTGGTAGTGTTAACTGAGTTAAATTTTCACATTCATCAAACGCCCATCCATCAATGTATTCAACATCTTCCTCTAATACTACTTTTTCTATCATCGGGCATCTTTCAAATGCTGCACGTCCAACTTTTTCTCCTCCAACTTTTATTGTTCCTTTTAATTTTTCACAAACAGAAAATGCAAAATTTCTTACATTTTTTACAGTACCTTTGATCTGTTCTATTGAACTACTTGCACAAGCTGATTCCTCAATTTCATCTATTTCGGTCAAATCAAGATCTTTAATTTCAGTACTCGCATAATATTGACCATATTTTATCTTATTATTTTGCATTAAATTCACCTCCTTTTTGATATTTATTTTAAACGAAATTTTTTTCTAAAGAATCTAACAATTCTTTCAAAAAAATTTTCTTTCTTCTCTTCAATAGGTAAATTATTATTTATTATCTCTTCTTCTTTATTTACTCTTTTATTATCTATATTGAAGATATCTGAATTATATTTCTTCTTTTTTTCTTCTTCTATTTTTTGCCAATCATATCTTTCTTTTGCTTTTATTCTCTCTTTTTGATATGGTGTCGCCCAATAATCTCTGAATATATTTGCTAGTATTGCTTTTGTTTCCTCTAATAATTCTTGTTCTTCAAAACTCTTATTTATATCAATAGAAAAATTATAATTATTATCCATTTTTCTATTAAATGTATCTATCATTTTTTGTGGTATTTTTTCAACGCTTTCTTTGGGTACATATTTTAATATTTCTATTATTTCCTTATATGCTTTAGGATAATTATTCTCCATCTATACTTACTCCTTCTCTTTGGTTTTCTTCTAATTCCTCCTTTAAATATCTAAATATTTAATTTTCGAACATACTTTTTTTAGTAATTATATAACTTATTTAAAAAAAGTCCGGTTTTAGCCGGATTTTTTATTATACAAAACCGGACTATCTTTTAAATTTATATTTACTTCCTTCTACATTCTCTATCATATTATTTGTTAATAATAATGCTATTATTTCAGATGCCCTAGAATTTTGTACATTGAAGAAGTTTTTTACTTCTTCTCTTGTGAACATATTGTCATATTGAAACTTTGTAAAAAATAATTTCATTTCTGATAATGTTTTTGCTCTAACTTTATCTCCTAAATTTTTATATAATTTTATTAAAAAATAATCTTCATCAGATACAATGTTTCCATTTTGTCCGGTTATTACCGGATTATTTATTGTTAAAACCGGACTATATCCTTTATTCGGAAAAATTACAGTAAATGATGATTCATCTGATAAAAACTTTGGTTTTTCTATAAAGTCATTATAACTTTCCATTATACGACTAAGTCCACTGCCTCTCCTATCCATATAGTGAAGCCTACTAAATACATCTGATATAATTGTATTTCTTCTCATAGAAGGAACTTTACCAATTTCTAAATTTTGAATTTGAGTTCCATCTATCATTCCTCCTGGGGAAACAATTTCAAGTCTATCATCATACATATCAATATGAATTTCTGAACCTAATATTTGATAATCTCTATGAATTAAAGCATTTACAATAGCTTCTCTTCTAGCTGTTATTGGGTAGTCTTCGTATTCTACTCTATCCATTCCTTTTATCTTCCAACTATTTTTTGAATTATTTTTTATAAAAGTATCTGTATTTTCTAACAAGCTTATTAAACTTCCAGTGTATTCCTTATCATCCAATGCATCTTCCTTAACTGAACCTTTGGTTAAGCCATTCCATCTTGTACACACAACTTTTGATTGATTAAGAGCTCCTTGGTCACTTAATAATACTCCTCCATTAGTTAATTTGTTATTTTTGTCTGTTAATCCTAAAGATATATAATCCCTATCTTCATTAAATTTCTTTCCCGTTTTATCCTTTATTGTAGCAGTTAATAATGTAAAACTTAAATCACCAACATTATATTCACTTGGTAATGAATCAAAAGTTATATTTTTACCCTTTAAAATTAAATTTTGTAATATATGAGCAGGTGCAGGTATGCTTTGATTTCCAGATCTTATAAATGCTTCTTTTCTGCCATCTGCCACATAAAAGTATGGTGTGATTGGTCCATCTCCAATTTCTAATTCAATAAAATCTTTTCCATCTTCTTCAAAATAATTTAATTCATATCTTGGTAAAGGTTCAATTCTAGCATTAATAAGTTCTGATATTTTTTCTGTTGCTTTTACTACATCTGTTATTCCTTTTTCTTCATGGGTTTTATCATCTACTCCGAATAAAATAATTCCACCTTTTGTATTTGCAAATGCTGACACAGATTTTAGCCAACTCTTAGGCTTTTCTTTTTCTAAATCAACTTTAAAATCTATATTAGTAGTTTCTACTTTTTTATAATCTTCTAATCTCACTTAGTTTCCTCC
Source organism: uncultured Clostridia bacterium (assembly GCA_947581895.1). GTDB lineage: Bacteria > Bacillota > Clostridia > TANB77 > CAG-508 > CAG-492. Next base: position 6,509 of record CANPWE010000024.1, read on the forward strand.
TTAATTTACTTTCATTATTATATCATATGTATTTAAGAGTATCAATATTTTCAAAAACTGGTAATAACAACAACACTCATGTGTATATTGTCCACCATTTTCTCTTACACCTGGTAAATATGCTTTTATATACCCTGGCTCTAAAGTTCCATTTTCAAAAGGAGGATCTAATAATTTTATAAGTCCATTTTCTGTATCTACTAAATGATTTTCCAAACTTTCCATTGATATATATTTCTTATCATTATCACCTATATTTGAAATTACTGACCAACTTTGTGCTATACTATCTATTTTACATTCATCATTTTGCAAACTTCCGCAAAGCTCTACCATCATCAGTAAATGCTCTTTTAAACCATCTTCCATCCCATGCATTCATATTTACTGATTTTTTTAATTGTTCAATTATTTGCTTATATTTTTCTGATTTTTTTATTATATTATCTTGTTTATCACTATTAATATATTGCTGTTTTTCCTCCATATGCTCACAAATTTTAATAAACTTATCAAGTACACTACACAAGAAAAATGCAAGCCATACACTTTCACCTTTTCCTTTGTTCCCAACAGTACTAAATCCATCATTCCAATCACCACAACCTATTTTAGGTAACCCATGTTCTCCAAAATTTAAAGATTTTTCAATTGCTTTTATACAATGTTCATATATACTTCCTTTAATTTCAGATGGTAGATATAAATCATATCTTTCATCAATACCTTCTTCTAAAACATCTCCTTCTAAATAATTAGTTTCTACATCTAAAATACTGTAATCATTAGTATATTCAATATAATCAGCAACAACATATGGAAGCCATAATAAATCATCTGAAAATCTAGTTCTAATTCCTCTATTTGTTTCTTCATGCCACCAATGTTCTACATCTCCTTCTATAAATTGATGTTTGCTATGTTTTATTATTTGATTTTTTGTAATTTCTGGATTACTATATTTAGCACTCATACTATCTTGAAGTTGATCTCTAAAACCATAAGCTCCTCCTGATTGGTAAAATCCTGTTCTTCCCCACATTCTACTAGCTAAAGTTTGATACATACACCAACCATTTAAAATGATATTCATTGATTCTACAGGAACACTTACTTGAATATTGCTTAATAATTCATTCCAATATCTTCTAACTATTTCATTTTCTTGAATACAATTATTTAGATTACTATATTTGTATGCCAAATCCTGACATCCAATTATTGTATCACTTGTACCTAATACTAGTGATATTTCTTTATTTTCTAAAGATTCTAATTCAAGTTCTATCTCAACTGCTATAATATCACTAATTTTATCTATAAACTTATTACTAAAATTATCTAATTTAAGACCATCTGGATTATTTAATCCACCATTACCTAAGAATTCCTTTTTTAAAGTTGTATAAGATTTTATTTTCTCACTACTTGATACAAAAATAATATTATTATAATCTGAATTTGTTATATTTTCAGCTAAAATTGTATTACTATTTTTATTATATTTGAAATTTAGAAATTCACTTGTTTTAATTTCATCTTCACCAATTACAGGTTTTATATAATAAACTAATTTTAGTTTTCTTCTACGTGGAGTTTCATTTTTTAGCCTAATTATTTGAACTTTTGCATTATCTTCTTTTGGAATAAATATTTCTGTTTCTTGCTTTATTCCGTAAACTTGTATGCATATATTTTGCATATCCAAACCCATAAACAATATAATAGTCATTATTATCTGGCATTGGATTTAATCCTAAAGACCATGCTTTTTTAGTCTCATCATCTTTTAAATAAATAACTTCTGATGGAACATCTAAAATAGAGTCATTTGACCAAGAAGTAATTCTGTTTAATCTGCTATTTTTATACCATGTATATCCACCCATTCCATCTGTTACCAGTGTTCCAAAATTATGATTTGCTATAATATGACTCCATGGCATTGGCACATTTTCTTCTTTATTTACTCTTATAAGATATTCTTTTCCATCTTGAGAAAATCCACCATATTCATTATAATATTGTAAATTATTATTTAATAATAGATTACTATTTTTTGTTTCTTCAATTAATTCTATTTTTTCATTTGTTTCATTTACATTTATTTTTATAGCATCTTCTTCTAAATCATTTAATTGTAATCCTAAACTTCCATTTTGAGCATCTATTACTAATTTTGAATATATTGAAATTAATGTTTTATCTTCATCATTTACATTATTTAATACATATATACCACCTTTTATATTTAACAAATATGATAAATTTCTATTTAAAATTTCATCATGAATTGCTTCTTTTACATAACTATCATAATTTTCCTTTTCCTCATTCAAAATTACTAAATCAATTTCTAAATTCTTTGTTCTAAAATACTCATATGCTTTGATTAATTCTGATATAACATCTATATCATTTATATTTTTTATTTTTGCAAAAATTATTGGCAAATCTCCTGAAATTCCATATTTCCATAATTCAGAAACAGGATATGAATAATCTGAATTTATATTTTCATGAAAATTAGAATTATTACCCAAAATATAAGTTAATAATTTTTGATAATTAGAAATATCTTTACTTTTTACATCTAAATACCTATTTTCAGCTTCAATTCTAGCTCTTGAAAGCTCAAATGTTCTTTTATTATTATCTATATTCATGTATTTTTGGATTGTTTTTATTACATATTCTCTATCTTCAGATACACAAATTATAAAATCTAATTTTACATTTTCTTTTGCCTTTATATTAATAGTCTTTCTCATTGCTATTATTGAATCTGTTGTTAATTCTATTTTTTTACTAAATGGTTTTGAATTTTCCACTAATTTTGGAATTCCAAAATTATTCCTTCCTACAAATCTTTCTTTATTTATTTCAAATTCAACATCACCAATTGTATTTTCTTCTGAATAAAAATTAACTGCCATATATATTTCTTGTTGATTATTTGAACGTTTTTTTCTTTTGACTAAAATTGTATTACTTTCCTGAAGATATTCATAACTTAAAAATAAATTATTAAATGCTGGATGTGAATATTCCTGTTCTTTGTTTGATAATACTGGTTCTAAAAATGAACTTATTTCTAATGTCTCATCTGTATTTCCTAAATTTTTAATTTCCAATCTTCTAATTTCAACTGAATCATTTGAGCTTACTGTAATCTTGGTAGTAGTTTCAATATTCCCATCTAATCTGACTATTTTTGTTTTATCTGGTGCAAATGTTGTGGTATATTTATCTGGCCTTTCTTCTACTTGATCATACCCATTTGCCCATATTTTTTTCGTTTTAATATTTTTTATATAAAAATAAATTCCTTGATTTATATCTGATGTTGGTTTATATCTATTTATTAAAATGTTTTTATATTTACTATAACCATTTCCTTTTTCATCTAATACAATTGTATAATCATTATTAGAAATTAAATTATATCTTTCTATATCATTATTAATTTTTGTAAAAGTTTTCTCTATATAAAAATCATAATTACTATATTTGATTTTTTCTATCTTTTCTTTCTTCTCTTTTGTAATAATTACATTTTCTGGCATTCTTTCTTGTAAAAGAATATTCACAGCTTGCATTTCAGGGTTTTTCATAAATCTTTTTTGCAAAATATTATTATTAAATAAATTATTTATAGATAATAATATTAGTCCTTGGTGATGTGCCATATATGTTTTTACATTTTCATATTTTTGTTTTTTATTCACTCTATTTGGTGTATAATCTATTGCCTCATAAAAACCATATTTATTATACATTCCCTTTTTTTCAAGTTTTTTTAGATTTTCCAAAACACCTTTAGGGTCTTCTGTTATTGCAAGTATTGACCCATAAGATGAAATTACCATTTCATCTGCTAAACCTCTTTTTAATCCTAACCAAGGTATTCCAAATGCTTTATATTGATAATTATTATTTAAGTCTTTCAAATTAAATGCTGATTCTGAAATACCCCATGGAATACCTAGTTTTTTTGCATATTCTTTTTGACTCATTATCATAAATTTACATGATTCATCTAATAAACTTCCTGGATATTTTGGAATATTTATATTAGGCATTAAATATTCAAATGCTGTTCCTGACCAAGAAATTAATCCTTTATATTTATTTAAAACTGTTAATGTTCTACTTAAATTATACCAATTTTTTACATCAATATCTTTTTTTGCAATTGCAACAAGACTTGCTTGTCTTGCCTCTGATGCTAATAAATCATAATATGAATCTACTAATTTATTATCTTCTACATTAAAACCTACAGAAAATAAATTATTTTTATAATCAAACAATTTTGAAAAATCTGTGTTTTGAATTAAATTTTTTATTTGAATTTTCATATTTTTTACTTTTTCCAATATTTCATTTGTTAATCCTTGTTGTTTATTATCTATATTTTCCAAAAACTGATATATTACATAAAAATATCCCACAAGATTTCCACTATCTACTGATGAAACAAATCTTGGCACAAGAGGCTGTAAATCATTTAAATTATACCAATTATATAAATGCCCATTCCATTTTTGTAGACTACTAATTACATTAACATTTTTTTCTAACAAATTAATAGTATCATCTAAATTTTCAAATCCTAAGTCATAACTAGAAATTATTGCAAGCATTCCTAAACCTATATTAGTAGAAGATGTTCTTAATACTACTTTTGGATTTCTATCATCTTGATAATTATCTGGTGGTAAATAATTTGTTTTTTCATTTATATTATCTTTAAAAAATAGCCATGTTCTTTTTGCTATTTCTAATATATATTCCTTTTCTTTTTTATTTAATAATTCTATTTTATCTATATTTTTAATTGGTTTACTTATATAATACATAATACCTGGTGCTATAATCCATAAAATTGAAATTACTAATATAACAATTACCGAAATTACTTCAAAATTTGTTAATAATAATATTATTAAACTTAAAAGACCTACTATTAAATTAGGAATCATATTAAAAAAATAGTTTTTTATATTATTTTTTGATTTTTTTTCAGCTTCTTCAGAAGTAACCCATTCTAATAAATTCTTTTTACTAATCATCATTCTATATAAACTTGTAAACTCTGCATTACAAGCCATATAAGCCTTATCTGGTAATGTTATTATTGACAAAAAAGTTTTTACTAAACTATTTTTTATTGTTGTCTGATTTTTCTCAAATGTTTTTTGTCTTGTTTCTCCTTCTTTTTTAAATACTATTTTATTAATTATTTCTAAAACATATGATATAGTTAAACTAATAAATAAAAATATAATTATAGGCCATATTGATATTTTGTAAAATGATTTAATTAATATCATTATTAGTATAGAAATTAAAATACTAGTTTCTAATTTACTTCTTAAGATATTATCCACAATTTTATATTTAGATAATATACTTAATTTTTTATTTTTTACCCAACTTAATATTTGATAATCTCCCCTAATCCACCTATGAAGCCTTTTTTTAAATGCCAAATAATTAGTGGGATATCCATCCATTAACATTACATCTGAAACCATTCCACACCTTAAATATGAACCTTCTAATAAATCATGGCTCAAAACTGTATTTTCTGGTATTTCATTTTTTAGAACCTTTGAAAAAACATTTAAATCATATATTCCTTTTCCTGTAAAAATACCTTCATCAAAATTATCCTGATACACATCAAAAATTGCATTTTCATATGAATCTGTTCCACCCAAACCTGAAAATATTTTTGTAAACATACTACGTCTAACTTCTAATAATCCAACCCCAACCCTTGGTTGCATCAAACCATGACCATCTATAATTATATTTCTATTTTTATCTATCACAGGCTTATTTAAAATATGTGCCATAGCACCTATAAGCTCTAAACCAGAATTTAAAACCAAATCAGTATCACTATCTAAAGTAATTATATATTTTATTTTTGGAACTCTATTTTTTATATTATTATAATTTTCTTTATTATCTTTAATTAAATTTTTATCTTCAAAACTATTATATAAAAATGGATTTTTTATATTTCCTAATAAATATTCATTAAATTGATTAATAGCACCCCTTTTTCTTTCCCAACCTAAATAACAAGACTCCCCTTCATTCCAAACTCTTTTTCTATATATAAAATTAAATTTCTCAAATTTAGCATCTGGATATTTTTCATTTAATTTTTTTATTTCTTCAATTCCCACTTCTATAATCTCATCATCAAAGCTTTCTCTTTCATTTTCTCCACTAGAACAATCTGCTAATAATGTAAAATACAAATTATCACTTTTATTTGCAATATAATAAACTTCTAATTTTGAAAAAAGTTCATGAACTTTTTCTTTATTTTTAACTATTGTTGGAATAATTACCATTGATGAAAACTCATCTGGTATTCCTGATTTAAAATCTAATTTTGGCATCATTTTAGGCTTAATTATTCTACTTAAAATATATTGAATTAATTGTACAATTAAAGTTTGACTTGGTATTAATGTAAAAATAAAAACCAATACCGAAACTATAATATTTACTCCTCTATTATACACATATCTTCCACATAATAGACTCATTAAAATAGATACTAAAGTCACACCACAAATATAAATTTTCATATTTGTTTTAGGATTTAAAGTTCTTACTTTTTTATTTAATAATTCAGATAAAAGTTCGTTTTTCCCTTTTGAAATCAAGTAATACCCAATATGTGCCTCTTTTTTTTGTATTTCCTTTTCATTCATATTACCCAACTTAGAATCAGCATTTTTTTGAGCTAATTCTAAACATTTTTTAGCAATATACATCTCTGAAATTTTTGTTTTCTTAGCAATTTTTTCAATCTCACGCCTATAATATGACCTAGTTTTATAATCCATTTTACTATAAACATCTGCTGGATCCTTTTTCAAAATTTCCTCAACACCATTTATTTGTTCAAAAATTTCAAGAAAATTAACTCTAATTATTGTATTAATACTAGTAATAGAATTTCCCATAGAAACCTTTTTTACAGCAATATCAAAATGTTCTTTCTGAATAACCTCAGATATACTTAATCCCATTTTATCAACTTGTTCTTCTAATATATTTAAAAAAGCATATGTTTGTTTACCATATTGCTTTAATCTATATGACATATATTCTATAAAAGGATATTTCATCTCTCCATATCCATATGTTTTACTTGATGATACATTTTTAAACTTCAAATTTTCCTTATTTTCTACTAATCTTTCTATAATATTTTCTACTTTATATTTTTGTATTTGTGATGAATATATTTTTTCACATATTCCACGAATATTTTCTATTAATGCAATTTGTAGAAAAACCCCTATATTCCAAATTTCTTCCATACTTAAATTTTTTTTAGTTTGATATGCCTGTAATAATGAACTTAAATTATTTCTATCAATTGTACCATCTGTATAAGCTACAATTTCAGATGCTAAAACATATATCCTAGCAAAACCTCTATAATTCCCATTTTCCAAACCAATAAAACTAATATACTTTCTTAATGGCATATCCTTTATTATAGTTTTTACAGTCTTTTCTATTATATAATAATTGTCTAAAATCCATTCCCCTGCTGGATGAATAGGTATATCTAATTTCAAGTGTTCTGTTAAAGTATTATACACATTTGTAATATATTCAAAATTTTCTTTTAACCTTGGTATAGGATATGTGTTTTTATCTGATTTATTTTTCAATATATTATCTGAAGCTAATTTTGCCAAATAATTTTCTAATTGGTGTTTATCTAATAGAACACCTTTTATATTTAGTACTCTATAATCTCCCAAATTCGCCACCTCTTGAATTTTAATATTTCTCTTTTAGAAATATTTTCTCCAAATTTGGGAATAATATGCATAAAAAAAGAACAGAAATATTTTTCTCTGTTCTTTCTTTTTTATTTATAATTATCTACGATTACGTTCAGCTTTCCATGCTTCATAATCAAATCCATCATCTTCTTTTTCTTCTTCTTGTTCTCCATATTGATTTTCTTCTTTAGCCAATTCATTATTTATTAAACTTTGCAATTCATCTTTTTTTATATCCCCACTTATTTTTTCTATGATATTTCTTCTTCCATTTTCTGAAACTTCACTTTCATCTAACATTTCTTTTATTTGACTATTTGTAAGTGGTTCATCACTATTTACTTCTGAAGTAGTTATACCTAAATCTTCCTTTTCCTTATTACTTAATTCTTTTCCAGCAACTTTACTTGCTGATGCTCTTGTAGATGTATATGTTCTTGTGTCTATCAAAGTACCTTCTTTATCACCATCATTATCTTTATCATCTGTTATATCCCTAACTTCAATTTCTCCACCAGAAAATCTTGCATCTATTTTTACTCTTTCACCATTCCTATTTAATAAGGTAATTACATCACCTTTTCCAATATCCTCTTTTTCTTCTCCATTTTCTATACTATCTATTTGTCCCATTTCAGTTTTAGCACCCATATATGTAGGAATTTCAGCAAATTCATCTGTATTATTTATTTGAGCCATTACTTTTGGTTTACCATCTACCATAACAATACATACTCTACTAAAATCATACTCATCAGAATTTGGAACAATTTCTCTTGCAAAATCTCTATCCTTTATTAAGGCAAATTGATGTTGTTGTAATTCCTTCCTTGTTAAAACTAGTTGATTATTATCTCTATAATTTTTAGTAATTTCATTTTGATTATTTACTACATTTTCTGGCTGTTCTCTTTTGGGCTCATTATTAGATTCAACTTGCTTTTGTCTTTCATTCTGTTCTTCTACCCTACGCTGTCTTTCATTATCCTGTTCTTTATAATCTTGTTTTTCCTTATCCTGTTGCTCCTTAACCATTTCCATTACATCTGCTTCCAAATTACCTGAATCTAACCCCAATACTTTATAATAAGGACCTAACTTTTCCATCAAATATTTTTCATACTCATCTGTTTTTTTCAATTTCTTGTCATCCCCAATAATACCTATTTCAACACCATCTTCAGTTATAGCCCTAAACACAGGACCTTTCTTTCCAATAGCAATTTTTTCTACTTTAACATTCTTCTCTTCATACACAGTATCTTTTTCATTATTTACCAAAACAAATTCCTCAATCACTTTTTGTTTTCTACTATCTCTTTCTCCCATACAATCCCTCCATTAATTTTTTAACCTACTACTATTTTACCACATTTTTTCCACACTGCCAAGCCCCACCAAAGAAAGCATCCACAATACCTAAAACTAAAAACGCTCCAAAACCTCCTCTCTATCACCAGTTTTATTCCTTATAACTCTACCAAACTTCAACTCATTACTCAATTTCTGAGCCTCCACAAGCACAATCGGTAACAAAGAAATTCCAATAGTATATAACCATTGTCTACCTGTCAATCCAGTCAATTTAAAAACTTCAGCCAACTGAGGCACAACTACCACAACAATTTGTAAAAAAGCACCCCCAACAAAAGCCATCACCAAAAACTTATTCTCAAATAATCCCGTCTTAAAAATTGATTCCTCAGTTCTTATATTAAAACTATGTACTAATTCTAATAACCCTAATGAAACAAAAGCCATTGTTCTTCCAACTTCTAAATCATACAAACTTTTACCAATAGTAAATGCTAATAAATTCAAAATTCCTATCATTGAACCTTCCACTATTATTCGTCCCCACAACCCATCTGCAAAAACACTTTTCTTCGGATTTCTCGGTCTTTCACACATAATATTTTTCTCCGGATTCTCCAACCCCAAAGCAATTGCTGGCAATGAATCAGTAATCAAATTAATCCACAACAACTGAATCGCAAGTAAAGGTGAACGCATTCCAATTAATAACCCTAAAAAAATCGTAACAATCTCCCCCACATTAGTAGCAATTAAAAAATGTATCGCCTTACGTATATTATTAAAAATTGTTCTCCCATATTTAACAGCCTCAACTATTGTAACAAAATTATCATCTGTAAGAACCATATCAGCTGCATTTTTAGCAACATCTGTCCCATTTAACCCCATAGCAATTCCAATATTCGCATTTTTTAATGCAGGTGCATCATTCACCCCATCACCAGTCATTGCCACAACAGCACCTGTTGACTGAAAAGCCTTTACAATCTCCACCTTATGCTCAGGTGTAACCCTTGCAAACACTGAATACTTCATTATATTTTTCTTAAACTCATCCTTTGGAATTCTATCTAACTCACTTCCTGTTATAGACAAATCATTTTTCCTCAAAATTCCCAACTGACTTGCAATTGCATTTGCTGTTGTAATATGATCCCCTGTTATCATCACAGTCTTTATCCCAGCTTTCCTACATGTACTAATAGCCTCTTTTACCCCCTCTCTTGGAGGATCTATCATTCCAATCAACCCTGTAAAAACAAGATCATTTTCCACATAATTACTCTCTATTCTATTTGGCAATATATCCACATCTTTATAAGCAACAGCTATTACTCTTAATGCATTTTGTGCCATTTTCTCATTTTGTTCCTCTATCATTTTTATAACAGATGAACCAATACTAGAAATTTGACTATTAGAATAATACTTACTACATCTTTTTATCAAAACATCAGGTGCCCCTTTAGTAATTATTCTATATCTATTCCCAACCTTATGTATTGTTGTCATTAATTTTCTACTTGAATCAAAAGGTATATCACTTATTCTTTCATATTGATTATATAATTCTTTCTTAGACTTTCCTAACTTATAACACTCATTCACAATAGCAATTTCAGTTGGATCACCTGTAATATTAGCCTTCCCATCATCATACGAAATTTCTACATCAGTACACATTGTAGCAAGTTCAATTGTAAGATTTTTATTCTCATTTCGAACTTCCCCCACATTTTGTCCAAAACTATCACTTAAATTAGGAGTTAATACTTGTACAACCTGCATTTTATTTTGAGTTAAAGTCCCTGTTTTATCAGAACATATAACACTACTACTACCTAAAGTTTCAACTGCAGGCAATTTTCTAATAATACTATTTTTCTTTGCCATTTTTGTAACACCAATTGAAAGCACTATTGTCACAATAGCTGGTAAACCTTCTGGAATTGCCGCAACTGCAAGTCCTACAGATGTCATAAACATTTCTATTGGTGATATTCTTTTTACCAATCCTATAAAAAATATTAATACACAAATTCCTAAACAAGCAATTCCTAAAGTTTTTCCAACCTCAGCTAATTTTCTTTGAATTGGAGTTTCTGGTGATTCATCTGTAATAATCATTTTCGCAATTTTTCCTACTTTAGTATTCATCCCTGTTTCAGTAACAACACCTTCTGCATGACCATTTACAATAACAGTTGTTGCAAAAACCATATTTAAACAATCACCTATACTAGTTTTTTCATCCAATAATATAGTTGCATTTTTTTCAACTGGAACAGTTTCACCTGTTAAACTAGACTCCTCAACTTTTAAATTAAAACAATTTATTAATCTACAATCAGCTGGTACAAAATTTCCAGCTTCTAAAATAACAATATCTCCAGGAACCAACTCACTACTCTTAATTTGCTTAATTCTTCCTTCCCTTCTAACTTTAACAATAGGAGCAGTCATCTTTTTCAATGCTTCCAAAGATTTTTCAGCTTTAGCCTCTTGTACAATTCCCATGATAGCATTAAATACAACTATAGCAATAATTATTATAGAATCTAAATAATCATTTGACCCCTCAAACTTTGTTATTAAAGCAGAAACTACAGATGCTATAATTAATATAATTATCATAAAATCATTAAATTGTTTAAAAAACTTTTTTATTAAACTTTCTTTTGGCTTGTCCTCTAACTTATTTTCGCCATACTTCTGAAAACGTTTAACTATTTCCTCATTTGTTAAACCATACTGATAATTTGTTTTTAATTTCTGTTTAACCTCACTAATATTTAATGCCTGCCACATAATTTATCCTCCTTTGTACAATCATAAACACACATATCTATAGGTATTTCCTTACACTTTGTGTATTTTCTTATATATTAATATATATGCCCTTAGAAAATAAATTATAACAAAACATCTATTTTTATTTTATATAATTCTATCCCCAAATATTTCATAAAAAAAGACACAAATACATAATTAACTTATATATTTGTGCCATTTTAATTTATAAAAAAACTTATGTCATTTTAATAGATAACAACTTACTAATACCATTTTCCTCCATAGTAACCCCATAAACAGTATCAGCAACTTCCATTGTACCTTTTCTATGAGTAATTACTAGAAACTGAGTCTCATCACTAAACTTCTTTAAATAATCTGCATATCTATAAACATTTACATCATCTAAAGCAGCCTCAATTTCATCCAAAATACAAAATGGAGCAGGATTTATCTTTAATATAGCAAATAATAAAGCAATTGCAGTAAATGCTTTTTCACCACCAGATAATAACATCATATTTTGAAGTTTCTTTCCTGTTGGCTGAACTTTAATATCTATACCACATTCTAATATATTTTCTTCATCTTCTAATACCAATTCAGCCTTTCCACCACCAAATAATTCTTGAAATACTTCATTAAAGTTTTTATTAATTAAAGCAAATTTTTCTGCAAATTTTGTTTTCATTGTTTTAGTCATCTCAGTAATAATATTTCTTAATTTTGTTTGTGTATCTTCTAAATCTAAACGTTGTTCACTCATAAAATCATATCTTTCTTTTGCCTTTTTATATTCTTCAATTGAATCAATATTAATACTTCCTAAATCACGAATCTGATTACGCAATTTATTAACTTCTTTTTGAGTATTTTGAACATCACTTGGTTTTTCATAACTCTCACAATTATTTGGAGTCATTTCATATTCTTCCCATAAATTATCTATAACTTGTTTTAAATCTTGCTCTGTTTTTGTTTTCTTTACATCAATTTTTACTAATTGTTCTTTTAAACCTTCAATTATTGCAAATTGCTCTGTTATCTCTTTCTCAGTTTTCTCTAATTTAACATTATTTTCTATTCTTAATGTTTTTAATTCTTCAATTTTATTTGAACTATTTTTTACATCTGATTTTATTTTTTCAATTTCTTTATTATAATTATCAATATTATCTTTTAAACTTACATTTTCTTGATTAATTTCAGTTATTTGTTTTTCTTTATTTTCAATACTTATATTATTATTTGTAATATCTAAATTAATTCTTTCAACCATCTCATCTATTGATGTTCCACTTTCATCAAATGAAGATACTGAAATTCTTAAATTTGTTATATCAAAATTTAAATCATCTATATATTTTTGATTATCTTTATTTAGTAATGCAAATTGCTCTATAACAGTATTTAATTGTGTGTTTTCTTTATCCAATTTTTCAATTTGAGCAAGTTTTTCCTCTTTATCTTTAATTATCTGAGATTTTTGTTCTTTAATCTTTTCACTTTCTTTTTTCAATTTTTCTAATCTTGATGCTAATTTATCAATATTTTCTTCAATAGAAACCACTTTTTGTTTTTCTGTTGCATATATGATATTAATTTCATTTAATTGATTATCTAGTTGTTCTGATTTTTCAATAACACTTGAAATAGATTCTTCATATTTTTCTTTGTTTTTTGTTACATCCTCTAAATCTTTTTTCAATTCTTTTATTTCTTTTTCAAGTTTTTCAATCTCATTACTTCTTCCTAATATATTAACTGTTTTATTAGATATTGATCCACCTGTTATTGCACCTGAATTATTTATTATATCACCTTTTAATGTAACAATTCTAAAATTATAATTATTATTTTTAGCAACCTGGATTCCTGTGTCCATATCATCTACAACTAAAGTTCTTCCTAATAAATTACTAACAATCTGCTCATATTTTTTATCACATTTTACAAGTTCTGAAGCTACACCAATTAACCCCTGATATTTACCTTTTATTTTATCAATTTTACAGCCTTTTATTGAAGAAATTGGTAAAAAAGATGCTCTTCCTAAATCATATTTACGTAAATGCTCTACTAATTTTTTAGCAGTTTGCTCATTATCTGTTATTATATTTTGAAGAATACCACCTAATGCCATTTCAATTGCAGTTTGGTATTTTTCATCTACAAAAATTAAATTTGCAAGAACACCATAAACACCAGAATTTAATTCTGAGTCTTTTTCACAATCTAATAATAATGCTTTTACACTTTTTGTATACCCTTCTTTTTCCTTCTCAGTTTCTATTAAAAATTTGCATCTTGAATCTTTCATTCTAATATTAAAAGAAATTTTATTTATTTGGTTTTCATATTCTCTTATTTTATTATTAGCTTCTTCTTTTAGGTTGGCAATTTTTTCTATTTCTGCCATAACCTTATTTTTTCTTCCTTCAATCTCATAATAACCTTTAGAAATATCTTGTTTATTACTTCTTGAACCATCTAATTCAGAAACAGTTTCTGCTATTTCTGTTTTTAAAGATTTTTCCCTTTTCTCAGAATTTTCAAAATTAGCTTCTAATGTACTTATTTCATTACTTATTTCATATTTAGTATCAGTATTTTTTTCTACTTTTTGTTTTTGTTCTTCAATTTCTAATTCCTTAGAAGAAAGAGTTTTAGTCAATTTTGCAAGTTCTGCTTCTTTTTGTTTTAATTCATTTTCATACTTTTCTTTATTAGAAAATATATTATTCTTTTTTTCAATCTTTTGTCTTTTTTCTTCCTCTAATTCAGTAATTCTTGTTTTTACTTCTTCTATTTCATTATTCAATCTATCAGTATTAGATTTATTATTAGAAATTCTTTCATTAGCAATTCCTATTTCAGAATTAAATTTTTCAATTTTATTTGTACTTTCAAAACTTAAATTCTGAACATCTTCTATTTCAGCTATAATTTTATCTATTTCTAATTTTAAATCTTCTTTTGTTTTTTGCATATTTTCAAGTTTTGTGGATTCATCATTATTTTGTGCTGACATTATTTCTTCATCTTTAACTATTTGTTCTAATTTTTCTTTATATAAATCTATATTATACAAAAATAAACCAATCTCAATATTTTTCAATTGTTCTCTAAAATCAAGAAATTGTTTTGCTTTTTCTGCTTGAATTTTTAAAGGATCTAAATTAGACTCGATTTCAGATAAAATATCATTTATTCTTAATAAATTTAATTTAGTTTGTTCTAGCTTTTTCTCTGATTCACCTTTTCTTACCCTATATTTTACAATTCCAGCAGCTTCTTCAAAAATATGTCTTCTATCTTCTGATTTATTACTTAAAATTTCATCAATTTTACCTTGCCCAATAATAGAATATCCGATCTTTACCAATTCCTGTATCCATAAATAATTCTAAAATATCTTTTAATCTACATGGAACCTTATTTATAAAATATCCACTTTCACCACTTCTATATATCTTTCTTGTAACTATTACTTCATTATATTCAATAGGAAGAGAACCATCTGAATTATCAATCACAATAGATGCTTCTGCAAAACCCAAGGATTTTCTGTTTTGTGTTCCATTAAAAATAATATCTTCAGATTTAGCTCCTCTTAATGATTTCATACTTTGCTCACCTAAAACCCATCTAATACTATCTGAAATATTACTTTTTCCTGAACCATTTGGACCTATTACTGATGTAATTCCTGGTTTGAATTCTAATACAGTTTTATCTGCAAATGATTTAAACCCTTGTAATTCTAATCTTTTCAAGTACATTTTATTTCACCTTTCGCCTATGTATTTTTTCTTTTGATATAAATATTTTTTATACCAAAAATGATATCAATTATTTAAATAATATATCAAAATTTGTTGAAAAGCAATAGGTTTAAAAATTTTACTATTGTATATGTTACTGTTTAATACTTTTGCAATAAGCCGTCAAATTCAATAGTTATGTAAAAGGGATAAATATATTAACATTCCGT
>CANPWE010000025.1 GCA_947581895.1 uncultured Clostridia bacterium
ACTCCACTACATATTAATATATTTTCCTGCATTACATAACTATTGAATTTGACTACTCTACAAAGTTTAGTTATGTGAGAAGTGTTAAATAGTAACAAAAAATAAAATTTTTTGATTTAAACCGTAGACAAAAAAAATAAAGTATGTTAATATAATATAGTAGTGATTTGCCTGAGTGGCGGAACTGGCAGACGCACTGGATTCAAAATCCAGCGGGAAACCATGTGGGTTCGAGTCCCACCCCAGGCACCAATATGTGTTTTCGTTGAATCACTTGAAATTCTATAGTTTGTGGTGGAGCACTAATGTGTTGTGTGATCATGTTGGGTCGATGTAGAACAAGAAAGCGAATATATTATATTTTATGTAAGTCGATTTAGTCGGCTTATTTTTTTGACTTTTTTGGTGTTTGTGTTTGCAGTGGTCCGCTAAAGCTGTAGGATTACGTATGGGTGGGTGGAAAAGTTTGAACCATATTGACTAATTTTTCCAAAAAATGTATAATACAATAAATATTAAGGAGGTTGAACAAAATGAGAAAATATTTTGGAACAGATGGAATCAGAAGAATAGCAAACACAGAACTTTCTCCTGAGTTAGTTTATAAAGTAGCAAAAGCAGGTGCATATGTATTATCAAAACATACAGAACATGCACCAACAATATTAATAGGAAGAGATACACGTATCTCAGGAACACTTATAGAAAGTGCTATGACAGCTGGATTTTTAAGTTATGGAGCAAATGTAAAAATATTAGATGTAATGCCTACACCAGCAGTAGCATATTTAACAAGAAGATTTAAAGCAGATGCAAGTGTTGTAATATCTGCATCACATAATACTTATGAATTTAATGGAGTAAAATATTTTAGTAATAAAGGAATGAAAATTCCAGATGATTTAGAAGAAGAAATAGAAGAAGTAATGGATTCAGGTAAAATAGATGAATTAACAGCAATAAATGATAAAATAGGAGTTTCTGAAATCAGAACAGATTTATTAGATGAATATGTATATTTTTTCAGAAAGAATTTTGAAGAAGAATTAGAACAATTTGATAAAGAGAATTTTGTTGTAGCCGTAGATACAGCAAATGGGGCAACATCAGTAGTTGCTGATAAAATCTTTAAAGTATTAGGAATAAATCATATTATAATAAATGACAAACCAAATGGAATAAACATAAATGATAATTGTGGTTCAACACATTTAGAAGGTTTAAAAAAATTTGTAATAGAAAATAAATGTAATTTAGGAATTGCTTATGATGGTGATGGTGATAGATGTTTAGCAGTTGATGAAAATGGAAATGAAATTGATGGAGACAAAATATTAGCTATTTTATCAAATTCATTTAAACAAAAAGGAATATTAAAAAAGGACACAGTTGTTGCAACAGTTATGAGTAATTTAGGAATGAACAAATATGCAGAAAGTAATAACATTGATTTTGTTCAAACTAAAGTTGGAGATAGATATGTTTTAGAAGAAATGCTAAAAAATGGATATAACTTAGGAGGAGAGCAATCTGGACATGTAATTTGTTTAGACTATAATCCAACAGGAGATGGAATTTTAACATCAATTTTATTAATAAGAGCAATGCTTGAACAAAATAAATCAGCTTCAGAAATCTCAGGAATAATGAAAGCATATCCACAGGTTTTAGTAAATGCAAAAATAAAAAATTCTAATAAGGATGAATATAAAAATGATCCAGAGATAAAACAAGCTATCGAAAATCTAGAAAAAGAATTTTCTGGAAATGGTAGAGTTTTAATTAGAGCTTCTGGAACAGAGCCTTTAATTAGAGTTATGATTGAGGGAGAAAATCAAGATTATATTCAAGAAAAAGCTACAAATTTGGCTAACCTTATAGAAAAAAAATTAGGATAAAGGAGATAAAAGAAATATGAGGAATAGTTTTTATGTAACAACACCAATATATTATCCAAGTGGAAAATTTCATATTGGAACTGCATACACAGAAGTATTAGCAGATAGTATAAAAAGATATAAACAATTAAGAGGATATGATGCATATATGCTAACTGGTTTAGATGAACATGGACAAAAAGTAGAAACTGTAGCTAAATCTAGAGGCTTAACTCCAAAAGAACATGTAGATGAAATAGCAGATTATGCAAAAAAATTATGGGCTTTAATGGATATAGATTATGATGATTTTATTAGAACAACAGATGAACGTCATGAAAAAGCAGTAGAAAAAATTGTAAATAAATTCATAGAAAATGGAGATATTTACAAGGGTGAATATGAAGGTTGGTATTGTATGCCATGTGAAACTTATTTTACTGAAAGCCAATTAGTAGATGGAAAATGTCCAGATTGTGGTAGAGAAGTAAAGAAAATGACAGAAGAATCATATTTCTTTAATATGAAAAAATATGAAGATAGACTTATAAAATTTTATGAGGAAAACCCAGGATTTGTTCAACCAGAATTTAGAAAAAATGAAATATTTTCAAATTTCATAAAACCAGGGTTAGAGGATTTATGTATAAGCCGTACAACATTTGATTGGGGAATAAAAATGCCAAATGATCCAAAACATGTATTATATGTATGGGTTGATGCACTTACAAATTATATTACAGCATTAGGATATATGTCTGATGATGATACATTATTTAAAAAATACTGGCCTGCAGATTTACATATAGTAGGAAAGGATATAATAAGATTTCATGGAATTTATTGGCCAATATTTTTAATGGCACTAGGATTAGAAATCCCAAAAGAAATATATGCACATGGATATATAGTTATGAAAGACGGAAAAATGTCTAAATCAAAGGGAAATACAGTACAGCCAGAAATGTTAGTTGAAAGATATGGAGTAGATGCAACTAAATATTTTCTATTAAGAGAATTGACTTTTGGTCAAGATATGGTATTTACACCAGAAGGTTTTGTTGAAAGATTAAATGCAGATTTGTCTAATGATTTAGGAAATCTTTTAAATAGAACAATTGGAATGATTAACAAATATTTTGATGGAATTATACCAGAAAAACAAAAAGATAATGAAAATGAAATAGATAAGAACTTAGAAAATTACACAAATGAACAATTAATTAAAATAGAAGAACTATTAGATACATATCATATAAGTAATGGATTAATGGAAATATGGGCAATAATTGCAAGAACAAATAAATATATAGATGAAACAATGCCATGGTCTCTAGCAAAAGAAGAAAATAAAGAAAGATTATCAATAGTAATGTATAATCTTGCAGAAAATCTAAGAAAAATAGCAATTTTAATAACACCATTTTTGCCAAAAACTGCAAATAAAATGTTTATTCAATTAGGAATTACAAATTCAGAACAAAAAACATGGGATAGTATAAAAAATGCAACAATTGAATCTGGAGTTAAAGTAATAGAAAAAGGTGAACCTTTATTTGTAAGATTAGAAAAAGATGTTGAAATTGAATATATAAGGAACAACATGAAATAGCAAAAACATAGAAAGGAAAAAAATAAATTTATGAAAGAAGAATTTATAAAACTATTAAGAAGTACAAATAGAGATGGAATTGAAGATTTAATAAATTTTTTAGAAAAAACAGATTTTTATACTGCTCCTGCAAGTACAAGATATCATGGAAGTTATGAATATGGACTATTAGAACATAGTATGAAAGTGTATGAAATATTAAAACATAAAGCAAAAAATAATGTAATGAATATGGATTGGCAAGATGATACATTAATAATAATAGGTCTTTTACATGATATATGTAAAGTTAATTTTTACAAAGTTGATTATAGAAATGCAAAAAACGAAAGGGGAGAATGGGAAAAAGTTCCATATTATACTATAGATGATACTATACCATATGGACATGGAGAAAAATCAGTTATGATGCTTACTGAATATATTAAATTAACACCAGAAGAAAAATATAGTATTCGTTGGCATATGGGATTTACAGAACCAAAAGAACAATATAGTACAATAAGTGCAGCATATAAAAGATATCCTCTTGCATTATTATTGCATGAAGCTGATTTGGAATCTACATATTTTTATGATATTTAGGGATTGTGTAACAATACATATTGGAATTTATTTTGGTTAAAAATTGTTCCAATATGATTGACGATTTTGACTTTTAATGGTATAATAAAAAATACTAACAATTATATGTTGGTGTTCGGTTGGAGATTAAGAAAATTTTACTATGGAGGTAAGCAAATATGATCACAACGAAACGGTGGTTGCTCTATACGAGTAACGAAAGCATCATTTGTGAACTTGAAAAGTTTGAGGCTGTAAAAAGAGTTCATGATGTGTCAGAGGTTGAGGAAGTATGGAAACTCAATAAAACTCCTATCCTTAAAACAGACGCTGGATGTGTTCCTAACACAACATTTGATGTCTTAGAGGTACCTTTTTATAAAGTACCATTTGGTGAAGGCCAAAAAAAGGAGTTTACTCTCTGGTGCTATTCTATGGAGTTTGAACCAGGAGAGTACAGAGAAGGCATCGAGTATGATACACGTACAGAAAGTTGTGTCTTGTGTTCTTTGGTAGGACACAAAGCAATTTCATCTAATACTATTATCTACAATAGCGATGTCCGTATGGAAGACATGATTTTGTATGAAAGTAGTAACTTTATCGTTGTCCCAGAATTAGGATCGATAAAACCAGGCTATCTGATGATTGTGCCGAAACAACATGAATTCTTGTCAATGGCACAGCTTCCAAGCTTGTATTTAGGTGAATATGAACAGGTCTGTGAGGACGTAGAAATCATGTTAGAAGGTGCTTTTCATGAGAAAGTTACTTTTTTCGAACATGGCTCAAGTCCTTCTGGTCGCACATCACACAAAAAATCAATTGTACATGCTCATGTACATGCAGTTGCTGGATTTGTTCTTAAGGATTACTACCTGAAAATGATACAGATGCAACCTTGCCCAGATCTGTCAGTAGCAAAAGATACTCACTATTTTGCATACAAAGAAGGAGCACATGGTCAAAGACTTTGTTGTTATGATGACAATGTGTATGTGCAAAGACAATTTCCAAGACAGGTAATGGCAATAGAGCTTGGATATGACCCAGAGTTATACAACTGGAGAACGACAGCATTTAAGGAACATATCATGACAACACTGTACCGTATTTACAAATACCTCAGCACAAGCCCTTCACTCTCATATAGATTGAAGGACAGAACCAAATGCTTTGTTCTGCCATATAAAGACAGAATGAAAAAGTGATGCTTAAAGAGAAAGAGCTGGTGGCTATAATAAGTTGCCAGCTTTTCTCTAATTTATAATAAATTAACAAATAAAGGAGCGATTTTATGAAATTCATTTATACTTGTGATATCCATGGAGATATAAATAAATATGAAAAACTATATAAAATTTTAAAAGAAAATAATATAAATAATTTAGTAATAGGACGGAGATTTATTACCTAAAAAAGCAGACTTGAGAGCTCCACTTCAAAAAAGATTTATTAATGGATATTTTAAAGAATATTTAGGTAGATTAAATTCAGAAAACATTAGATTTATAGGAATATTAGGAAATGATGATCTTGAAATAATAGAACCTGATTATTTAAATATGATATCAAATTATAAAAATGTATATGATGTAAATGAAAGAAAAGTAGATATAGAAGATATTAGTTTTATTGGACTTTCTAAAGTATTAGATACACCTTTTTTTAGAAAAGATAGAATAGTAATTGAACAAGGGCAACAAATGCCAGAACAATTGAAAGAAATAGTATATACTAATAAATGTAGAGATGCATTAACAGTAGATGAATGGAAAGAATACAGAAAACAAAATGTTCCAACTATGGAAGAAACTCTTGAAAATTTACAAAAGCCAACACAAGGGTATAAAGGAATATATATTTTTCATGATCCACCATATGGTATAGGACTTGATAATTGTAAAAATGGAGAAAAAGTAGGTTCTAAAGCTATGACTGAATTCATAAGAAATAGTGGTGCATATATGTCATTACATGGACATATTCATGAATCTCCAGATATTAGTGGAAATTGGTGTGCACAAATAGGAAAAACAATTTGTATTCAGCCTGGTCAAAGTGAATATAAAAATCCTGAATTACATTATGTTATAGTTGATACTGATAAAGGTGAATATGAGTTGAAAATTGATATAATTGATTCAAAAGATTTGTTACATGGAGTATTTAAATAATATTTTATGAAAAGTCAAATAATTGATTATTCTGTATATAATGTAAATATTTTACATTATTATAAATAAAATATAAATAAATTTTAAATAAATACAAAAAAACATTAGACATTTTATATATTTATGTGTATAATATAATTGTAAAGGGGAAAGGTGGTGAAATAATGAAAAAAACAACAGCTAAAAGTATTTTATTAATGGTTGTTATGGCAGTTATATTAATGGCATTGACAGGTTGTGGAGGAAATAAAATAGTAGCTACAAGAGATGTTGATGATTATATGGGCAAGTATACTGAGACTCTTGAAGTAAAATTCAAAGATGATAAAATTGATAAAGTTACTATGACAATGGAATATGAAGATAAAGAAAAGGCAGCAGCTATGGCAAGCATTTTAAAAATAGCAGATGATACTGAGGGTATGGAAGTTAAACAAAAAGGAAAGAAATGTATAGTTACTATGAATTCTGATTCATTTGCTGATGAACAAGGATTTGATGAAGATATATCAAAAGATGATCTAAAAAAATCTTTAGAAGATGCAGGATATACAGTGAAATAAAGTATACATAATAAAAGAGAGTAATTTAATATACTCTCTTTTTTTGTTTAATAATAGAGATATAACAATTGCATCAAATAATTTTACAATTAATTTATTGGAAAGATTTAAAATTGAAATATATTTAATGATATAAAGTAAAAGACTTGATTATTGATATATTTATGTATATAATTAAAACATAAAGGTTAGGGGGTGAACAAATGAAAAAAAATGTAAAATGTATTTTGCTAGTTATGCTTATGATAGTGATATTAGGAGTTTTAACAGGTTGTGGTGGAAGCGAAACAGATTCTGATGAAACAAGTAAATCTGAAGATAAAAAATCATCATCTGTAGTAAAAGGCGATGAAGAAGATGATGAAGATGAGGATGAAGATAAAGATAAGGATGAAGATAAGGATAAGGATGAAGATAAAAAAGAATCTAGTAGTAGTACATCTAAAAAGAAAAATAGTTCAAGTAATGACACACTAATTGCTACTAAAGAAGGCGATAATGATGATTATTTAGGATATTATGATGAAGTAGTTGTAGTATCATTTAAAGATAATAAAGCTTATGAGGCAAAAATGACTATGAAATTTAAAGATGAAGAAACAGCAGAATATGTAGCTTCAATATATAAATTGGCAGGATTAGAAGCAATGGATATGGAATTAGATGGAAAAGAACTAAATATAGTAATGAATCCAGAAGAATTTGCTGAACAATTTAATATGGATTTAGGTGATGAGACATTCACAAAAGAAGCTATAAAAAAATCTTTTGAAATGACTGGATATACAGTAGATTAATTAAAAAAATAGAAATATGTTTCAATAACATATTTCTATTTTTAGTTTTAAATAAATACTTATTAAACTGATTGTTATAATAAAATACATATACTTTATTAATTAAACAAGAAGTAAAAAATTTCATGTAACTATTTAAAAATTTGAATAAAAATGGTATAATTTGTACGGAAAAATTTTTAAATTAATTAATGAAAGGAGCATTATAACAATGAATAAAAGCAAAAAAATAATAACAATATATGGAATCATTATAGGAATAATTGTAATAGCAATTATATCAACAATTTTTTATAATTTTAACAAAAAGAAAAAGGAAAATGAAAAAGAACTAAATACACCTAATGGTGTAATTGGAACATATGTAGATTATATAAACAATGGAGAATATAATAAAGTTTATGAACTACTAACTACAGAAAGCAAAAATCAAATATCTGAAGAAGATTTATCAACAAAATATAAAGAAATATATGATGAACTTGATATATCTAATATACAAATAAATGATATGAAAACAGAAAAAATAGATAAAAATAATTCTAAAATTATTTATACTACTAAAATTAATTCATTATATGGAGAATTTAGTTTTGAAAATACTGTTTCTTTGAAAAAACAAGATGACAAAAAATATTATATAATGTGGGACTATAGTATGATATATCCAAATTTAGCAAAAACAGATAAAATAGATATTGAAAAAGATCCAGCCAAAAGAGGTAGTCTTATAGATAGAAATGGAGTTTTACTTGCAGGAAGTGGATATATTTCATCTGTTGGATTAGTTCCAGGTTGGATGAATGAACAAACAAAAACACAAGATATTCAAACAGTAGCAAATTTACTTGGAATGACTACAGAAAGTATAAATAAAAAGCTAAGTGCATCATATGTAAAATCAGATACATTTGTTGAATTAGCAACTATTTCAAAACAAAAGTTAACAATAATTGATGGTCTAAACCAAATTGATGGTGTAAAAATAAAAGATGTATCATCAAGAATATATCCTTTAGGTGAAAAAGCTGCACATTTAACAGGTTATGTTCAAAAAGTAAATGCAGAAGAATTGAAATCAAATAAAGAATATGATGAAAATACATTAGTAGGAAGAACTGGACTAGAAAAAATATATGAAGATAGATTAAAAGGACAAAATGGATATAAAGTTAGTATAGTAGATGAAAATGGAAAAGATAAGAAAGTTTTAATAAATAAAGAAAAAGTAGATGGAGAAAATATAAAATTAACTATAGATTCTGACATTCAAGAAAAGGTATATGACGGATATGTTGGAGATAATAGTGCAGAGGTTATAATGAATCCTAAAACTGGAGAAATATTAGCATTAGTAAGTACTCCATCATATGATCCAAATAATTTTGTTATAGGAATGTCTACACAAGAATGGAATGAAATAAGTAATAATACAAATAATCCATTATATGAAAGATTTTTAAGAAGTTATTCACCAGGTTCATCTTTTAAACCTGTAACTGGTGCAATAGCATTACAAACAGGAACAATAACTGGAAGTGATGAATATGAAGCAAGTGGATCAAGTTGGCAAAAAGATAATTCTTGGGGTTCTTATTATATAACAACATTAAAAACATATAATGAACCAGCAAATTTATTAAATGCTTTAATTAATTCAGATAATATATTTTTTGCAAAAACAGCTTTGAAAATTGGTTCAGAAAAACTAGAGGAGCAATTAAAAAATATAGGATTTGAAAGTGATATAAATTTTGAAATGAATACTGCAAAATCTCAAATATCAAATGAAGGAAAATTTACAAGTGAAGTACAATTAGCAGATAGTGGATATGGTCAAGGACAAATTTTAGTAAATCCAATACATTTTGCATCAATATATAGTAGTTTTGTAAATGATGGAAACATGGTAATGCCATATTTAGAGATAAAAAAAGATAATAATGGTAATGAAGAAACTGATAATAATCAGGAAAATAAAGTTACATATCTAAAAGAAAATGCATTTTCAAAAGAAGTAGCAGATGAAATTAGAACAGATTTAATTCAAACAATAGAAAGCCCAAATGGAACTGCACATTCAGCCAAAATAGATGGACTTGTATTGGCAGGAAAAACTGGAACAGCAGAAACAAAATCAAGTAAAAATGAGGAAGCAAAAGAAATAGGATGGTTTAATTGTTTTATTGCAGATCCTAATAGTGAAAATCAATTAATGGTAATTAGTATGGTTGAGAATGTTGAGAACAAGGGAGGAAGTATCTATGTTGTAAATAAGGTAAAGAATATAATTAATAAAATTTTAGAATAGTTCTTTACAATAATTTATTAGAAAATTTTACATAATAATTCTCGATATATTGAAAAATACATAGATTACTGATATAATATATAAAAATTATTAAAATAATTATTAGGTTTGTTTAGAAAAGAAAAAATCTAAACAAACCATAATTTTGTAAAAAAGAAATGGAGGAAAATATTATGAAAAATAAAGTAACACCAATAACTGTACTAACAGGATATTTAGGTGCTGGAAAAACAACACTAATGAATCATATATTAACAAATCAGGAAGGTTATAAGGTAGCAGTAATTGTAAATGATATTGGTGAAATAAACATAGATGCCAAATTAATTGCAGATGGAGGATTTATACAAGAACAAGATAAAGGAAATGTAGTACCATTATCAAATGGATGTATTTGTTGTACTCTAAAAGAGGATTTAATGAAACAAATAGTAGATATATTAAAAACACAAAAATTTGATTATATTTTAATAGAAGCAAGTGGAATTTGTGAACCATTACCTATAGCCCAAACAATTACAATGTTAGCAAATTCATTAGAACAATCAGGAATGCCAAAAATGTGTAGATTAGATAATGTTGTAACAGTTGTAGATAGTTTACGTTTAGCTACAGAATTTGGATGTGGAGAAGATTTAGTAAAAGAAGATATTGATGAAGAAGATATTGAAAATCTTTTAATAGAACAAATAGAGTTTTGTAATGTAATAGTTTTAAATAAAGTAGATGAAGTTACACAAGAACAATTAAATACAGTAAAAGCAGTAATAAAAAATCTTCAACCTACAGCAAAAATAATTGAAACAAACTATTCAAAAGTAGATGTAGAAGAAATTATGAATACAAACAATTTTGATTTTGAAAAAATTACAGGGTCTGCTGGATGGGTAAAGGAATTAGAAAAAGATATTGATGAAAATGAGGATTATGAAGAAGATGATGATGAAGATGATGATCATCATGATGACCATGAACATCATAGCCATGAAGATGAAGAACATAATCATCATGAACACCATCATCACCATCACCATGATGAAGGTGAAGCAGAAGAATATGGAATTTCAACATTTTCATACATATCAAGAAAACCATTTAATGTAGAAAAGTTCGAAAAATATGTAAATGAAAATTTCCCAAAAACAGTTATAAGATGCAAAGGTTTGGTATGGTTTAAAAATGATTATGATATGTCATATTTATTTGAACAAGCAGGAAAACAATTTAAGATTTCAGAAACAGGATATTGGTTAGCATCAGCTCCTAAAGAAGAATTAGAACAAATTATAGCAAATGAGCCAGATGTATTAAAAGATTGGGATGATGAAGTTGGAGATAGAATGGTAAAATTAGTTTTTATAGGTAAAGATATGGATAAGAAAAAAATAATAGAAGATTTAAATAATTTAATATAATTTTTTTAATAAGAAATAAAAATCTTTATTTAAAAAAACACTCATCTTTTATAATGAGTGTTTTTTTACATCTAAAAAAGTTCTAAATTGTTTAATATTAGTAGACATAATTACATATGATGGCTAGCAGACAAATGTTGACATTGCTAACATTTTATGTTAAAATATTTTGATGTAGAACAATAAAAAGTAATAATTTAAAGGAGGATATAAATTTGGAAACAGAGGAAAATATTTTAGGATATGAAAAAATAGGAAAATTAATAAAAAAATTCTCAATTCCTTCTATTATAGCACTATTAGTAAATTCACTATATAATATAATAGACCAAATATTTATAGGTCAAGGAGTTGGATATTTAGGAAATGGTGCAACAAATATAGTTTTCCCACTAGTTGTTATTGCAACAGCTATTAGTAGTATGATTGGGTCTGGAGCAGCAAGTTATTTAAGTTTAAAATTAGGAGAAAGAAAACAAAAAGAAGCAAGTAAAGGAATAGGAAATGCAGTATGTGTATCTACTATTTTATCTATTGTTCTATGTATAATTTCACTTATTTTTTTACCACAATTATTAAATTTATTTGGGTGCACAGAAAGTTTAAAAAATTATGCACTTGAATATGGTTATATTATAGTAATAGGTTTTCCTTTTACAATGATAGCAACTTCATTAAGTAATGCAATAAGAGCTGATGGAAGCCTAAATTTTCTATGATATCTATGGTGGCAGGAGCGGTTTTAAATACAATATTAGACCCTATTTTTATATTTGTTTTTAAAATGGGAATGAGTGGTGCAGCAATTGCAACAGTTATTAGCCAAGTTGTAACATTTATTTTAAATATAAGTTATTTAAAAAAATTTAAAACAATAAAATTAGAAAAAGAAGATTTTAAACTAAGTATAAAAGTTGTAAAAAAAATATCAGTATTAGGAATTAGTAGTTTAGTTTCATTTGCAAGTGCAGTTGTTGTTATTTCTGTTCAAAATAATTTACTTGTTAAATATGGAGAAACTTCAAGATTTGGTGCAGATATACCAATTACTGTATTAGGTATTGTTATGAAACTTACACAAATATTAAATAGTATTACATTAGGAATTGCAACAGGTGCACAGCCTATAATTGGATATAATTATGGTGCAGAAAAATATGATAGAGTAAAATCAACTACAAAATTAGTTTTAAAAATTAATTTTGTTATTGCTATTATTTCATTTATATTATTCCAAACAATGCCTGATAAATTAATTAGTATATTTGGAAGTGGTGATGAATTATATACAGAATTTGCTTGTTTAACATTTAGAATATATTTATTATTATATATTTGTTCTATTGTTCAATTAGTAGCAGGTATATTCTTCCAATCAATAGGAAAAAGTATAAAAAGTACATTTATATCTTTATCAAGACAAATATTAATTTTAATACCAGCAATGTTTATATTAGGAGAAATGTTTGGAGTAGATGGTATATTATATGCTGGACCTGTAGGAGATGGTGTTGCATTTGTATTATCAACAATAATGCTTGTAATAGAACTTAAAAATATAGGTAATATCAAATATCAAAGTAATAGTTTAATAGATGATACAAGTACAGATAATAAATTAAGTGAACATCTTATTATTACAATATCAAGAGAATATGGTTCAGGAGGAAGATATATAGGAAGATTAATTGCTGATAAATTAGGAATAAAATTTTATGATAAAGATTTAGTAGCTAAAATATCTGAAGAAACTGGGTTAACAGAAGAATATATTGAAAATAATGATGAAAAAAGAAATACATTATCTACATTAGGGGGGACAGAATTAACAAATTCAGATGAGTTGTTTATTCGTGAATCACAAGTAATAGAAGATTTAGCAAATAAAGAATCTTGTGTAATTGTTGGTAGATGTGCAGATTTTATTTTAAAAGATAGAAGTGATGTAATAAAAATATTTGTTTATAGTAATATGGAAGATAAAATAAAAAGAGTAACTCAATTTTATGGAATTAGTGAAGAAAAAGCAGAAAAAGAAATAAAGAAAATGGATAAATTAAGAGCAAATCATTATAAATATTATACAGAGAGAAATTGGAAAGATTATTCAAATTATGATTTTTGTATAAATAGTGATATGCTGGGTGTTGAAAAAGTGGCAGATATTATTTGTGATATGATAGAAAAAAGAGAGAGTGTATTACAAAAGGTATAAGATATATATTGTAGATGAAAGATAAAATAATGAAAATATGGGGCATTTGGGGTTTTTAGAAATCCAAAATGCTCTTTTGCTATTATTAGTAAATTTTTAAATGTGTAAAATATTGCTAATTTTAGAGGGGTATGCTAAAATATGCATATATGATAGTAATGTTACATTAAAGATTCATATACCTACTATATATTTTTAAGAATTGAAGTGTATAAACTATAATAAATATATTATTAATATTAAATTATTTGAGGAGGGATTTGAAAAATGATAAAAAAACTAATGACATGTATAGGAGATTATAAAAAACAAACGATTATAACACCAATATTTGTTGCTTTTGAAACTATATTTGATGTAATTATACCACTTTTAATGGCATCATTAATTGATAATGGAATAAATAAGGGAAATAGTACAGTTATAATACAAATAGGTATTGCACTTATTATATGTTCATTAATTGCTATGTTTTGTGGTGCGAAATCAGGAATCTATGCTGCAAAAGCAAGTAGTGGGTTTGCTAGAAATTTAAGAAAAAAAATATATTATAATGTTCAAGACTTTTCTTTTTCAAATATAGATAAATTTTCTACATCTAGTATAGTTACAAGATGTACAACAGATATAAATAATGTTCAAATGGCTTTTCAAATGCTAATTAGAGTTGCTATTAGGGCACCATTAATGCTGGTATTTTCCTTGATTATGGCGTTTTTTATAAATGTTAAACTTGCTACAATATTTTTAGTAACAATACCAATTTTAGGAGTAGGATTATTTTTAATTGCAACAAAAGCACATCCAATATTTGAAAAAGCAATAAAAACAATTGATAAATTAAATAGAGTTGTTCAAGAAAATGTTAGAGGGATTAGGGTAGTAAAATCATTTGTAACAGAAAACAAAGAAATAGATAAATTTGATGAAACATCAAATGAAATTTATAAACAATTTACAAAAGCTGAGAAAATAGTAGCATTAAACAATCCATTAATGCAATTTACTATTAGTGCACTTATTGTTCTTCTTTCATGGTTTGGTGGTAAAGAAATAATATTAGGAAATTTAACAACTGGAGAATTCACAACTCTTGTTTCATATGCTATGCAAATTTTAATGTCACTTATGGTGTTATCTATGATTTTAGTTATGATAATGATTTCAAGAGCATCATGTGAAAGAATTGTTGAAATATTGGAAGAAAAAAGTGATTTAACAAATAAGAAAAAAACAATAAAAACTGTTAAAGATGGTTCAATTGAGTTTGAAAATGTAAGTTTTAGTTATGTTAAAGATGGAAATAAATTATGTTTAAAAAATGCAAATGTTCATATAAAATCAGGAGAAACTGTTGGAATAATTGGAGGAACTGGATCTTCAAAAACTACTTTTGTACAATTAATTCCTAGGTTATATGATGTTACAAGTGGAATAGTTAAAGTTGGAGGAATAGATGTTAGAGATTATGATTTAGATTCTTTAAGAAATCAGGTAGCAATGGTTCTTCAAAAAAATATTTTGTTTTCAGGTACAATAAAAGAAAATTTACGTTGGGGAAATGAAAATGCAACAGATGAGGAATTAGTAAAAGTATGTAAACAAGCACAAGCAGATAGTTTTATTTCACAATTTCCAGAAGGATATGATACATATATAGAACAAGGAGGAACTAATGTATCTGGTGGTCAAAAACAAAGGATTTGTATTGCTAGAGCTCTTCTTAAAAAACCAAAAATTCTAATATTAGATGATTCTACAAGTGCAGTAGATACAAAAACAGATAGTTTAATAAGAAAAGCTTTTAAAGAAGAAATTCCAAATACTACTAAAATAATAATTGCCCAAAGAATTTCTTCAGTTCAAGATGCAGATAAAATAATTGTTTTAGATAATGGAATAATTGATGGAATTGGTACACATGATGAATTACTTGCTTCTAATAAAATTTATCAAGATGTATATTATTCACAAGTAAAAGGAGGCGAGGAATAATGGATAAGAAAAATATAAGAAAAAGACCTAAAATGGATTTTAAAGCTTTAGCAAGAGTGATAAGGTATGTTACAAAAAATTATAAAATAAAATTATTTATTGTAATAACTTGTTTAATTTTAGCAACTATTTCATCTGTTGCTGGTAATTTATTTTTACAAATTTTAATAGATGATTATATTATACCATTAATTGGTGTAGAAAACCCAGTATTTACTTCACTTTTGCATGCTATAGGAATTATGAGTATTATATATTTGATTGGAATTATTTCTAGTTTGCTTCAAAGTAGAATAATGGCAGTTATTACACAGGGAACTTTGAAAAATATTCGTAATGAAATGTTTGTAAAAATGCAAAAATTACCTATTAGTTATTTTGATACTCATACACATGGAGATATAATGAGTCATTATACAAATGATATAGATACACTAAATCAAATGATTTCTCAAAGTATACCACAAGTACTTACATCAATAGTTACAATTGCTACAGTATTTGTTTCAATGATAGTTACAAATATATATCTTACATTAGTTGTTATAGTTTCATTAGTAATTATTCTTTTTGTTACAAAAATGATTACTTCCAAAAGTGGAGGATATTTTATGAAACAACAACAATCTGTAGCTAAAGTAAATGGTTATATAGAAGAAATGATTAATGGTCAAAAAGTTGTTAAAGTTTTTTGCTATGAAGGTAAAGCAAAAGAAAAATTTGACAAATTAAATGATGAACTTTGTGAAAATGTATATAATGCAAATAGGTTTGCAAATATTTTAATGCCTATAAATGGTGCTTTAGGAAATGTTCAATATGCACTTATTGCTTTAACAGGTGGATTACTTGCTGTTAATGGTATAGGTAATATAACAGTTGGGCTAATAGTATCTTTTCTACAACTTAGTAAAACATTTATAAGACCTATTAACCAAGTATCTCAACAATTAAATTCAGTTGTAATGGCACTAGCTGGAGCTAAAAGAATATTTGAACTTATGGATGAAGAACCTGAAAAAGATGATGGATATGTAACACTAGTAAATGCTAAATATGAAAATGGGGTATTAACAGAAACTAAAGAAAAAACACATATTTGGGCTTGGAAACATCCACATCATGATGGAACATTAGAGTATATAGAATTAAAAGGTCATATTGAAATGAATGAAGTTGATTTTGGATATCAAGAAGGAGAATTAGTTTTACATGATATAAGTTTATATGCAAAACCTGGTCAAAAAATAGCATTTGTAGGTGCTACTGGAGCTGGAAAAACTACAATTACAAATCTTATAAACCGTTTTTATGATATAGAAGATGGAAAAATAAGATATGATGGTATAAATATTAACAAAATAAAGAAAAATGATTTAAGGCTTTCTCTTGGAATGGTTCTTCAGGATACAAATCTTTTTACAGGAACAATAAAAGATAATATAAAATATGGTGTAGAAAATGCAACAGATGAAGAAGTAATAAATGCTGCAAAACTAGCAAATGCACATGATTTTATTATGAGACTTCCACAAGGATATGATACTGAATTAGCAGGTGATGGTTCAAGTTTATCTCAAGGTCAAATACAACTTCTTGCTATTGCAAGATGTGCTTTAGTTAATCCTCCAGTTATGATATTAGATGAAGCAACATCTAGTATAGATACTAGAACTGAAAAAATAGTTCAAGATGGTATGGATAAACTTATGGAAGGAAGAACTGTTTTTGTTATTGCACATAGACTTTCTACTGTTAGAAATTCAAAGGCAATTATTGTATTAGACCATGGAAAAATTATAGAAAGAGGAAATCATGAAGATTTAATAGCACAAAAAGGTACATATTATCAATTATATACAGGAGCTTTTGAACTTGAATAATATTTTTATTAAATGATATTATAAAAGTAGTAAGAACAATTAGAAGTATATATTAAATAATTTTTGTGGAGGTTATAATGTTAATAGAACAAGATTATATAATGAGAATGATAAGTCAATTAATAGAAACTTTAATAAAATATATTTTTAAAGGAAAAGATAGAGAACTAGAAGAAAATTTAAATGAATCAAATGAACAAAGTGAAATATATGATAAGTTAAAATATCTGGTTGATAGTTATAATATAAATCAGGCAGAAAATCTTTTATTTGAAAATATTGATGTAAATAATATAGAAAATTTTAAATTAGCATTATTATTTTATCAATATGTTAATGAAAAAGATAATGAATTTTTAGAAAAATCTAATTATTCCAGAGAAGAAATACAACAAGGTATACAAGATATATCAAGAAAATTTGGATATGAAAATATAGTGGATTTATTTTTAAGTTAAACAAAAAAGCTTCTTAAGAACCGTTTTATGTTGATTGACAAAAATATGGATTAATGGTAGAGTTTATAAGGGAAAGGGGATTTGAAAAAGTGAAAAAAGAATCAAAAAGAGCAATTATTTTAGTTGTAATTTCTTTAGGAATTTTTATTTTTCGGAGGATTTGTACTTAAAGAAAATTATGTATATGCATTAAAATGGTGGATAACTTTATTATTAATAGGACTTACTTTTTTCCCTATTACATCATTGGTGTTTAACAAATCTGATGATAATGGATGGGTATTTTCTAAAATTTTAGGCTTGGGAATATCTCGGTGTAATATTATGGAATTTATCACATTTAAAATTGCTAAAATTTTCGCAATTTAACTGTTATCTTATTATTGCAATTATAGCAATTATAAATTTAATAGTATTAATTAAAAAAAGAAAAAAATTTGAAGAATTAAAAACTAAATGGAGTAATATAGCAGTAATTGAATTAATCTTTTTATTTATGTTTATAATATGGGTATATATAAGAAGTTTTATGCCTGCTATAAATAATTCAACAGAACATTTTATGAACTATGGATTTATAAATAAATTGATGCATTCAGATTATTTACCAGCAGATGATATATGGTTTTCAGGATATACCATTAATTATTACTATTTTGGTCAATATATTGCAGCATTTTTAAGTAAAGTGGCTACAACTCGGAGTAGCAGAAACATATAATTTAATGCTTGCATTAATTGCAGCATTATTATTTACTTTACCATATTCAATAGGAAAAACTTTAGGTAATCATTTAATAAAAGATAATGTAAAAAAATATGCTAAAATTGTTCCTATTACAATAGCAATATTAGCTGGACTTTCAGTACAATTAGGTGGAACTACTCATTATACAATATATAAATTTTTCTTTAAAAATGCTGATTATTCATATACAGATTCATGCTATTATATTGGATATAAACCTGATACAAATGATAAAACCATTACAATATTTCCATCATATATGAATATAGAAGGTGATTTACATGCACATCACATAGATACTATATTTACGATTACAATGTTAGCTTTATTACTACAATTTTTATTATCAGATTCTAAGGATAGTAAAGGCAAAAAAACAATTAATTTATTGTTAATGGGGATTTTATTAGGTATTCAGAAGATGACAAATTATTGGGATTTTCCAATATATCTTGTAATTATAGGAGCAGTTGTAGCAGTAAAAAATTGTTTACAACATAAAGAATTAAAACAAAAAATTCTAACAACTGTATTACAACTTCTAGGAATAATCTTTTTACAAGAACTGGTATCATTTTTATTCTCGAAAAATCTATATATAAGTGCAACACAAGTATATTTTACAAATATAACGTCTCCATTATATAAATTAACTATTTTATGGGGATTACCAATATTATGTATTATAATTCATATTTGTGTACTGTTATCTGAATTTTTTAAAGAGAAAAAAGGTAATATATTTGAATACATAAAAAAAATGAAATTAACAGATATTTATATAATTATTTTAGGGTTATGTGCAATAGGATTAATAATATTACCAGAAATTGTTTATTTAAAAGATATCTATGGTGATGACTACAAAAGAGCAAATACAATGTTTAAACTTACATTTAATGCAATTACTATTTTCCATATTTGTACAAGTTATATATTAATAAAACTTTTATATGAAAAATTATCAAAATCAATAAAAATACGTATATCAATTATTTTACTAATCTTTATTACAACATTTGGATATGGAATAAATGCAATTAATTATGCAACAAATAATTTAAATAATAAAACATCTGATTTAAAAGATATTGAAGGATATATCAGACAAGTACAACCAGATGATTATGAAGCAATACAATGGATTAAACAAAATATAGATAGAGATGCAATTATATTAGAAAAAACAAATGGAAGTTTTACACCATCTGGAAGAATATCTGTATTTACTGCTAATTCTACAGTATTAGGTTGGCATGGACATGAATGGTTATGGAGAGCTGAACCTGATTATAGTGCACCTGAAATGTTAAATCAAAGATGGAGTGATATTTTTACTATATATACTTCAAATAATAGAGATGAAGTAATGTCATTAATTGAAAAATATAATATATCATATATTTATATTGGAAACTTAGAATTTAATGAAATTAATAATATAAATCTAAATTTATTATGTGATATTGGTGAAATTGTATATCAAGATAGTACTGATTACATAAATTCGCCTGTCTATATTATAAAGGTAAAGTAAAAATTTAAGGTATAAAAAAAATAATGAAAGGAAAATAATATGAACAAATTATATATAATAATTCCTGCATATAATGAGGAAGAAAATATCGAAGATGTAGCCAGACAATGGCATGAAGTTGTAGAACAGTTTGGTGGAGAAGGTAGTAAATTAGTAATTATTGATGATGGAAGTAAAGACCATACATATCAAAAATTACAAGAATTAGAAAAAGAACTAAAATATTTAGAAGCAATAACAAAACCAAATTCAGGTCATGGAGCTACAGTATTATATGGATATAAATATGCTTTAGAAAAAGGAGCAGATTATATTTTTCAAACTGATTCTGATGGACAAACTTTACCATCTGAATTTGAACAATTTTGGAATCAGAAAGAGAGTTATGGAGCAATAATAGGACATAGAAAACATAGACAAGATAATTTTTCAAGAGTAATTGTAACAAAAGTTTTAAAATTTACTTTATTTTGCATATTTGGATTAAAAATAACTGATGCAAACACACCTTTTAGATTGATGAATAGGGATATATTAAGTAAATATATAGACCAAATACCAAAGGATTTCAATTTATCTAATGTAATGTTAACAGTTTTACTAATAAATGGAAAAGAAAATGTAAAATTTATACCAATTACATTTAAACCTAGACAAGGTGGAGTAAATTCAATAAACTTGAAAAAGATTACTAAAATAGGAATACAAGCAGTAAAGGATTTTAGAGTTATAAAAAAACAAATGAAAAAAAATAATAAAAATGAGAAAAATAAATAATAGGAGTTGTTTTTATATGAAATATAGTTTTGAAACAGAAAATACTTGTAGTAAAGTTATTGAATTTGAATTAAAAGGAAACATAGTAACAAATGTCAAATTTTTAGGTGGTGGATGTCCTGGAAATTTACAAGCATTACCTAGATTAGTAGAAGGAATGACTGTAGAAGAAATAAAAAAAAGAATAGGTGGAATTATTTGTGGAACAAGAGGAACTTCTTGTGCAGACCAATTAGTAAAAGCGATAGAGAAAGCCTATGAAGAATCTAAAAAAACAGCTTAGACAAGGGTAGACAAGGGGACGGGGATCTTGTCTCAGAAAGATAGACAAGGGGACGGGGACAATACCAACAACTTAAGAAAAAAATAGCAGAAAAAATATGATTCTTTCTGCTATTTTTAATTATAATGTTAAAAAT
>CANPWE010000026.1 GCA_947581895.1 uncultured Clostridia bacterium
CCAGTAAGCGTACGGAATGTTAATATATTTATCCCTTTTACATAACTATTGAATTTGACGGCTTACTGCAAAAGTATAAAACAGTAGAATTAGATATTAAAAAAATATCTTAGGAATAAAAATAATCCCACCAATAATAGCAGAACAAACAGCCCACACCAGCACACCTCCTGCTGCTACATCTTTTGCAATCTTAGCTTTTGGGTTCACATCTGGCATTACCAAGTCCACCATATTTTCAATAGCAGTATTAAACATCTCTCCTGCAATTACACCTGCAAATAAAATAACACATATTATCCATTCTATTAAACTTATTTTTAGCCATATTCCCAAAAATATCACTAATACCATAATAAAAATATGTACTTTCATATTTTTTTCACACTTAATAGCAGAAAAAATTCCCATACCAGCATATTTAAAACTATTAATTTCTTTTTTTAATCCATTTTTTAGTTTTCTCTTTAATTTAATCACATTTAATCACCTTATTTATATTTCTAACTTATTTTTTAAATATACTTTACTGATCAGACTAATCTCATCAATAGCCTCATTTGGTAATTCAAATGAAAATATTTTTTTTGCTGGTGCTGAAATAATATATCTTATCGCATCCATAGTTGTTGTACACATACTAATTGCAGACTTATCTATTCTTCCACAATTTTGACATTTATATCCATCATCACCTATACTAAAAAAAGTAATATTCTCATTTTCATTACAATTAACACAACTATTAACAATAGGCATAAATCCAAGTAAACACAACAAACGTATTCTAAATACAGATGCAACTAATTCCAAATTTTTATTAGTTTCAGAAATCATATATAGTGTATTTAATAATAATTGTAAAATCTTATATGTGTTTTGATTTTCAAATGTTACTTTATCAACAATTTTACAAAAATCAACTGCATAATTAAGCTTGTCCAAATCAGTTCGTAAATTATAAAAAATCTCTATACAATCACAAGAATTAATATTATAACTATTGTTTCCCTTAAAAATAAGATATTCTCCAAAACAAAAAAATTGAGTTCCTGCCATAAGCAGGCTCCTTGGCCTTCTTGCTCCTTTTGCAGCACACCCAATTTTTCCATTTGGAGTTAATATTGTAACCATTTTATCAAAATCGCCCATTTTATTTTCTGAAATCACTATACCCTTGGTCTTTATTATCCCCATATTCATTCACCTTTAAATATTGATTTGAATTTAAATTATTTTCTATATCTTTAATTGCCATAAATTCCATAAAAGTATCTATGTTTCCTGTATTCTTAAAAGTATTCCATGCTAATTGTTTTATCATATGCATACACCCCTTATCAATAAAGTTTTTAATTTGAATCTAATTCAAATTTTACTTCATTGTTATCTTTTGCTTTTTTTCTTTTTTTATTCTTTTTTATCAAATATGTTTTTTTATTTTTATCTTTTAATAAACTATATACTTTATATTATTATAATATTTGATATTTTGGAAATTTTAAACATATCAATAAATTCCCATTTTCATATTTTAATTTTTATCCACATTTTTAAATCTTTTAATTAAGTTGTCATTGTTTTGCCAATCTTCTCTAACTTTAACCCAAATTTTTAAATTTACCTTTGTATCCAACATTTTTTCTAAATCTTGTCTTGCATATGTTCCTATTTTCTTTAACATACTACCATTTTTACCAATTATAATTCCTTTATGTGAATTTCTTAAACAATAAATAGTAGCATCTATATCATAAATTTTTTCTTTATTTTGAGTTTTTCTTGTTTTCATTTTTTCAGTTTCAACATAAATTCCATGTGGAACTTCATCATCTAATAGTTTTAATGCTTTTTCTCTAATTGTTTCTTCTGCTAATTGTCTTAATGTTTGATCTGTATATTCCTCTATATCATAATATGCTGGACCTGGTTTTAGGTTACTTTCTATTTCATCTAATATTACATCTAGATTTTTACATTTAATAACTGAAACAGGAATTATTGCTTGAAAATCATATTCATCTTTATATAAATCAATTACTTTAGCTAATTGTTCTTTTGTAATTAAATCTATTTTATTAATTATCAATATTGTTTTTATTTTAGCTTCTTTTATTTTGTTTAGAATAATCCTGTCTCCTTTTCCAATATCTTTAGATGTGGCATCTATAACAAATAATGTAATATCAACTTCACTTATTGTACCAAAAGCTGTTTCTATCATTGTATTTCCAAGCTTTGTTTTAGGTTTATGGATACCTGGTGTGTCTATGAAAACTATTTGCGAATTTTCTCTATTAACTATTGCTCGTATAGCTGTTCTTGTAGTTTGTGGCTTATTTGCTATAGCTGCAACTTTTTCTCCCACTAAACTATTTATTATACTTGACTTTCCTACATTTGTTCTACCAACCATAGACACAAACCCAGATTTAAATTGTTTTTCCATCTTTTTTCCTTTCTATTTTATCTACTAATTTCCAATAAATTTAATACATTTTCCTCTTTTTCTCTCATCACAATTTTATCTTCCTCAACCATATGATCATATCCCATAACATGGTAAAATCCATGAACAACCATATACGCTAATTCTCGTTCGAAACTATGACCATATTCTTCTGCTTGTTCTTTAACCCTTTCTACTGAAATTACAATATCCCCTATAGCTTCTGGT
The DNA here is from genome assembly GCA_947581895.1 of uncultured Clostridia bacterium. Lineage (GTDB taxonomy): Bacteria > Bacillota > Clostridia > TANB77 > CAG-508 > CAG-492. The sequence continues at coordinate 2,678 of CANPWE010000026.1, forward strand.
ATTTCATTTTTTCCTAATAACACCATTTTATCTAATTCTTCTTTTTCAAACATTGGAAATGATAATACATCAGTTTCTTTATCTATTTTTCTAAATTCATTATTTATAATCCTTATTTCTTTTGGAGTTGTTAATGTTATACTTATGTATAAATTTAAATTTTTAAGTTTTTCAATTTCAAAACATTTATTTATAACTATATTAATTATTTTCTCATATTCTTCATTTTCTTCTACATCTTTATATACTAATTCAACAAACTTATTATTCTCCATATTATGCCACAGCTTTCCTTTTTACAAATTTTCCTTTTTTTGTAACAAATTTATTAGGAAGTTTTTTCATAACTCCTAATTCAACTAATTTATTTTTATAGAAATTTATAATTTTGAAATATCTATTTTCATTTTTTCTTACTTGTTTCAAGTCATTTGTAATAAATAAAATTTCTTTTTGTTTATTATATTCATTTTTATTAGTTTCTTTTAATTTAGAGATTTCTTTATATTTTTCCCAGAATTTTTTGTATTCATTTCTAGACTCAGGTCTGTCCCAATAAACTTTTGTAGAAAGAACTTTTAAGTTGTACTCATCAATTAAACTTAGTAATAAACTATATGCTTTTTCTCTTTTCTTTACAACTCGAGTATCAACAATTAAAGCTCTTGTATCTTTTAATAATTTAATATAACATTGCTCTGCTACTACTAATGGTAAACTATGTGTAAACAATTTTCTACTTATTCCAAGTAAAATCATATTTTTTTCTATCACTTCTGCTTGGTCTAACTTTCCAACTGAATATTTTTCATATTTATCATATTCTTCTGCTAATTCTTTATAAACTTTTGAATCATTATTAACTATTTTTAGTGGGAAAATATTTGCTATATATTCTTCTAAAGTTGCAAAAATTTTATCGTAGATATCAGCTTTCTCAGCAGGTGTTAAATTTTCTGTTAACTTTACAGAATAATGTTTTATTATTCCTTTATATAATGTTTCCATTTTTGAGCAATAAAATCCCTTATATTTTTCTAGAACTTTATTTTTTTCATTAAATCTAATGTTTTCATAATCTAATTCTAGTAAATATTTTTGTTTTCTGTATTTATATTCAGGATATTCAGTTTCTTTAAGTCCTGCTATTAAATAATATTTTGATAGAGCATTTTTTTCAAATTCATTTGCAATATCATTTTTTACTTTTTTGTAAACAGAGTCCATAATATTTTTATCTATTGCCTCTAAATACAATGTAAATGCATCTTCATATTTTTTTGTAGCAATAGCCTTTTTCTCTTCATTATCACTTCTACTATTAGCATTATAGTTTTCATAGGCTTTTAATAACCCATTTCTTTTCATAGTAATAATAATTCCATTAATTCCTACCCTTGTAGGGATTAATAGCTTAGATAATTTGTTTGTAACTTTACTCATAAAAGTTTTCTCTGTGTCGTAAATTCTTAAACTTTTTTCTTCCATTGTAAATCATCCTTTCAATATTCTATTTTTTCTTTAGTCCCTATGCTCTCAAGAACTTCATATATAACTTCTACTTCTATATATTCATCAGTTTCATCTGTATTTATATAAATGTTTGATATATTTTCACTGTTCTCAATTTGTTGTTCTAATTTATTTTTTAAATCTTTTATTCCAATTTCTTTTGCCTCATTTTTATCATATGTAATTTGATCATATTTTTTTTCAAAATTTTCATTTACAATAATTTCTATTGGCAAATAAAAATTAGAAGTTAACTTTAGTTTTTTTATTGTCCTTATTGTATCATAATTTTCAAAATTTGAAAGGGTTTTGAAAAAATTTATTTTAAAATTATTAATATTTATTGAATATTTTTTCTCTTTATTACCAGTTTGGTTTTCATAATTCTGAGTATAGTATACCTTTTCTTTATCAGAATACCAAACTTTAGCAGTAACATTACCTTCTGCATGAACATATCTATTTTCTGTGTATTGACCTTCTAACCAACCTTGAACTAACACATCACCTTTTTTTACTGTATCACCTTCTGATACAACAGGGGTTCCATTTTGAGCTTCTATTTTGGTTATTATCCCATCTTTACTTGCTATTATATTACAATATTCATTTTCATCTATAATCTCTGGTTTTTCATCTGCTTCTACTACTTGAACAATTAAATTTGTTCCTTTTATCTCCATACCAATCCATGCAACATCATCTCTTGCAATTCTTATTTTATTAATTAAATTTTGTAAATCTATATTATTTTTATATTTTCCTATATTTATCCCCTCAGTTTGGATAAACTCTAATATTTCCTTTTGTTTTGTTTCATCTATACCTGTTATTTCTATATTCCATATAAAATTAGATATCGCCATAATTCCCATTGCTATAATAACTAAAGTTATAGCAAAAATTTTTCTTTTTCTATATCTATTTAATAAAAAAGGCAATCCATGTTTTTTATTTATTTTTATTTTACATTGACATTTTTTTGCTATTTTTACAACTTCTTTATAATTACCCACACCAATATTTGCTGAAAATATAGTTGATTTACTTCTATCTGTGTTCCAGAAAAAAATTCTTTTACTAATACACATATTAATAAATCTTTCAATAAAAAAACCTTCAACTACTATATTAACATAACCAAATATGTAATAAATTAATATTTTTATATACAAGGTTAGCCCTCCTCATTTTCTACAATACTTTCAAAATCTATGCTTTCTATTTTTCCCTTTACAATAACATCATCTACAGTCATTTCCTCAAGAGATAATTTAAAACCATTAATATTTATTATCCCAATATATGTTTGTATTCTAATAAAAAAATCCTGATATTCTAAAATTCCTTTATAATTTTCAATCAAAACTTCCTCGAATTTTAAAATAGTAAGTTTAGGAACTCCTAATGAAACCTCCTCTGGAACTGCTAAAACTTTGCTTATTCTATTTTTCACCTTTCCTTTTCTGGGTTTTATCATATAGTCTCATCCTTTCTATTTTTCAAAATTATCCAAAGTATCAAACTCATATCCCATATCTCTAACATTATTAATAATATCATCTAAAATATTACTATTATCCTTAGAGTTAGAATGTAGTAAAATAACTGCACCATTATGTATGTTATCTAAAACCTTACTTTTACCATATGCTTCTCTTCTTTGTTTAGATTCATCCCAATCATCATATGCCAAACTCCACATAACAGTTTTATACCCTAATGAATTAGTATAATCTAAAGTTCTTTCACTAAATTCACCTTTAGGTGGTCTTATATATTTCATTTCATATCCAAATTTGTCATATACAGCAGTATGTAAATCCATTACTTCTTTTTTTATAGTTTCATTATCAATCTCTGGCATACTTTTGTGATTTACTGTATGATTTCCAACAATGTGACCATCATCAATCATTTGCTTTACTAAATCTGGCTGTGTATTCAAATAATGAGCAGTGATAAAAAAACATGCCTTTACATTATTTTTCTTTAAAACCTCTAATATTTTCTCCATATATCCAGCTTCATAACCAGCATCAAAAGTTAAATACACTTTTTTACTTTCACTATTTCCTAAACAAATTCCATTATATTTATCCATCAAAGCTTTATTTTCCTTTCCCACATCTGGTTGCTCATGATTATCTTCTCTTTTTATTCCCCAACCAATTTTTTTATTGCTAAGACTGTTTGCATTTACTGATAAAAAATCACCTTGTAAATTAATGTCATTGTATTTTATTATTGTAAACATAAATATGAATATGACAGCATATGTACTTATTAAAAACAATATCTTTTTATTTTTTTTCATTACAAAACCTCCTGCTTTGTTTAATTTTATGAACTGTAAATTTTTTTATTACTTATTGCAGAAAATTCATCCTTTTGTGTTTTTTATTATTAATAACTTTTTCCATTTTTTACAATATGTTTAATAATGTAAACAATTTTTTATTTAATAAATATGTATTTAAGGCAAAAAAAATAAACAAATTGACAATTCAACTTGTTTATATAAACATATTCTAAAAATAATTTATCAATATCCCCTATTTTAAATTTTATTTGTTCTTTTATTAAATCATCCAACTTGCAATAACCCTCCTACCTTTAATAGCATTTGTGAAAATCTATTACTTTCGTCGTCTAAATCTATAAGGTCGAATTCATTTTCAAGCTCAAACATTAGGATACTTGCAACTTTATAAAAATCTTGTGGTTTTAATCCTTTAATTGCAATATCTATATCAGAATTTTCATTAAATTTACCATTTACAATAGAACCAAAAATAAATACTTGACTTGCTCCATTTTCTTTTAATATATCAGTTGCCTTTTGAATATCCATTTGATAAGACTCTGGCAAATTTTTTAAATTTTCTACCATTCTTCATCACTCCTTTTAAATATTATAACATATTGCAAATTCGGTATGCAACTAAAATATGAAAATTGAATTTTCTTGTTTGTGTCAAGTAAAAAAGGAAATGGACTAAAATCCTATGAAAAGTAGCAACTATTTAAATTAATAATCTAAATAGTTACTACTTTTTTGTTCTTGAAAATTTATTGTTGTTGATATCATTAATCCTGTAAGTCCCTTTACTTTATGAATTATATTCTATATCCCCAATTATATGAACCATATTTTCTATTTGTCATACCATTTTTCTTGCTACAATTTACCAATAAAGTAGTATTATCTAAATTAACTTCTGTGTTAATAATAAGTGGGAGTCCATTCCCTCTTTTACCTTCTGCTTGATATACATTAAATTTATAATCCATTCTATATTTCCTTCCTTATATTATTCATAAATGGTAATGCTAAATTTAAATACTGATCCTTTTGGATAATATTGTCCTTCACCTGGAGGAGTTACCAGAAAAGATGGTAATATGTTTTCATTTATATCAGGACTTGGGGCTGTACCAATTTCAATTTGACACTTTAATCCACAATTTTCATAACTTTCTGTTAATTTCTCTTTTATTTTTGTAATATTTTCTTTGCTTAATTCAATTATTTTTGAATCAATAGTTATTTCTTTCTTCTTTAAATTCAATGTCATTTCTGGCAGTATTGTTAAGTCTTCAGTTTCATTACTTTCAATAACATAAAAAGTATTTAAAGAAGATTTCTCTCCATCTCTTTCAACAAAAGCTACTGTTCCAATAGGATAATACCTAGAACTTATATATTTAATAGGAATATCTGATACACCTAATTCTTCTAATTCTTTTTTTACATCTTCTATATTTTTTCCTATCGAATTTTGTTTCGTTATATATATTTTTGTACTTAATTCTGTAGCTTCCTTTTCTTTTTGCTCTTTCTCTTGTTTTATTTTTTCTTCTTCACGTCTCTCTAGTTCTAATTCCTTTGTCTTTTGCTCAGTTAAATATTCTACTCTTTCTCTTAATTGATCATAATTAAATTTGTCAATTCCATCAATAGATTTTATTATTTTACTATTATTATAATATTCTATTTTTACTGTATCCTCATATAATTTAAGCTGATTAACAATTTCTACTAGAGTATCAGTTACCTCTGATGAATAGGAATTGTATGTAATACATGCTGGATAATGATAATGTGTTCTATATCTTCCGGCTCCCTACGCTTTTTGTATACTCTTTATTTGCTGTAATATTACTAACATCAACTGTTGTTGTTTGGTTTGAAATAATATCATTAATAATTGCACATTTATAGCTAAAATTACTTGTTCTATTTTCTGAAATACTAATTCGTATTGGCTCAGCAATTATATCATATATGCATAAAAATATAATTGCTATTCCTATAGCACCTTTTTGTAACTTCTTTTTTTTGTCTTTTTTAAACATAGTTAAAATAAGATTACTAATTAATATACAAAACACAAAATTTGGTAAACTTTTTACTAATCTTTTTAAAAAGTAAAAAATTAGATTATTAGTACTTACATAAGCATTTTCTAAATAATAACTTCCAAATATATAAATCATACAAACAACAAAAATTATTATATAAAGTCCATTTTTATTATACATACTATAATCAGCAACTGATGTTTCATCATAATTATAAATATTATTAGTTAATATATCTTTCTCTATTTTTATTTCCAAATCTTCAATTTCGCACCCTAAAGCTTGTGCATTTATATTTAACTTTGACTTTAAATCTTCTTTAATTTTTTCATTTATATATTTAACATTAGAAGAATCTAATTTTCCAGAAATGTTTCTCAATTCTGTGGTTGCCAAAGATTCCAGTTGACTTTCTAAGGTTTCATCTAAATAAGCCACTTTTTGTGCATCTATAACTTTAAAAAATATTTTTATATCAACGAAAATTGTTGTATTATCTGCTAAAATTATTGCTTTTGGATAACATTTTTTTATGTGAGGATTTAGATTAACCACACATTTAATTCTATCTAAAAATGGAATAACAAATATAATTTTAGAGTTAACTACCTTATAAAAACGATTATGTCTTTCTATTACATATGCTTCAGATGATTTTACTTTTTTTGTTTGCTTTATTAGTATAATTATTAATAGGATAATACACATTCCACAAAATAAATAATTCATTTTTTCTCCTTATTTTTTTACTATTTTACTCTTAAATTTCTTTATAAATTTTCTAAAAGTTGCATTTGCAGTTGAAGTCCATTTTGAAATGTAAATATGTATAAGCTCATCATTTTCATTTTTTCCAAAATAAATTTTATATCTGTTTTAATTCAAAAATACTAGGCAATTTCTAACCTTCCTAATCATGCATATTATAATTATTATAACATATTTTATGATTTTTGACTATGAAAACAAAAAATTTACTTTCACACTACACTTTTAAAAATATGTAATATAAAAGTAATTTGCTATAAATATATTAGTTAGTGTCAAATTGTATGTTAATTTGATTGCAAAAATATAAAATTCATAATTAAAACTTTTTATTTATTTTTTATTCCATAAATTATCCTTTATTTTTTTATTTAAAAAATAAAATTATATATAAACAAACTTCAATTTCACTATGTTATTTTCATATCCAATATGTTGTTTTCATTTTTCTTTAACCCATCACTTAAGGTTTACGAAATGTCTTTCTTTTTCTATTTTTTCCTTGACTTTTGTCGCATTTTAGGATATATTTGTACTAATTGAACACAAAGGCTAAAAGTATTTTATGTTAACTTTTTAAGTGCTATTTATACTTTATTTATATATTACTGGAGTTGATAATATGTTGAATTTTGTACTATGTGATGATAATCACGGTATCTTAAATAGATTAGAAAAAATGCTAGAATCAATTTTAATAAATAATAATTTATCTGGGCAAGTTGCCTATTTAACAACACATCCAGATAATTTAATTAATTATGTCCAAAAAAATTCAATTGATGTTGTTATATTAGATATAGATTTAAAATCTAATATTTCAGGAATGGATTTGGCTAATATAATAAGAAAAAGAAATAAAAAGGCTTATATTATATTTACTACTGCTCATTTAGAGTATTCAATGGTTGCATACAAATATAAGACCTTTGATTTTTTGGCCAAACCAGTAACAATTGAAAGACTGGAAGAAACTATTATTAGATTATTTGATGATATTTTGGATGATAGTGCTAATTTTTTTAAATTAAATAAAAGTTTTATCAATAGTAATGATATATTTTTCATTCAAAAGCAGGGAAAAAAAGCTATTTTCAAAACATCTGGAAAAGATTTTGAATTAAACTCTTCATTTGCTAATATTCTTAGTCATCTCCCTAAAAATTTTGTTAGATGTCATAAATCATTTATTGTAAACCTTAATAAGATATCACATATCCAATCTAATAACACTATTATCTTTATAGATAATGCAAATGTCCAATGTCAAATTGGTCCAAAATATGAAAATATTTTTAGGGGAGGTTAATTTTTTATGGAGGTATTACACAATTTGTGGAATATTATATGTACAGAAGATGAAATTTTAACCAAATACACTATTTTAACTTTAACTTTTATTGAAACTTATGTAATGATGAAATTTTTCACAACTATTTTGAATATTAATTATACTAAAAAACAAAGAAATATATACATAATTGTAATGAGTATTCTTATAATTTTATCAACATTGTTTATTCCAAAGCAGTTTTCTATATTTTTACATTTGATTTTAACATTTATAATTATTAAACTTGTTTTTAATACATCTATTATTAAAGCAATATTAGCTGAAATAATTCCAATGTTGGTTACTGTAATTATTGAAAGTATATATGCAAAACTGTGTTTTATATTTTTAGGAAAAACATATATGGAAATTCAATATATTCTGGTTTATAGAGTTCCTATTATGTTGATTATATATCTTTCTGTATTTTTACTATCATTGTTTATAAAAATTATTAAAAGTAATATATCAGTATTTGAACATGTGGGTTTATACAGGAAAGGATTATTAATTATAAACTTTATTTTTATTATAATTTTAATTGCAATTCAGTTTTATTTATTTACTTTTTATAGTGATGTATTGCCATTATATATTACACTAATTAGTTTAATAGCTTTAATAGCATATTCTATAATATGTATTTATAGCCTTATAAAAACTGTTAATTTAGAAATTACAAAACGAGAATTAGAACAATCTGAATTACACAATAAAAGTTTAGAATTATTATATAACAATGTAAGTGCATTTAAACATGATTTTTCAAATATCATTACTGCTCTTGGTGGATTCATATTTTCTAAAAATCTTAGTGGTTTAGAAGAATATTATAATAAAATAGCTGATGAATGTCATATTAATAATAATTTATCTACACTTAACCCAAAAATTATAAACAATCCTGCGGTCTACAACATTTTTGCTACAAAATATTATAAAGCAGATGAATTAGGTATTACTATCAATTTACAAATTTTTATAAATCTTAATACATTAAAATTAGATATATACGATTTTTGCAGAATTTTGGGTATATTATTAGATAATGCAATAGAAGCTGCATCTCAATGTGATGATAAAATTATAAATATAGAAATTCACGATATAAAACCTAGAAAATGTCAGGTACTTACTATAGAAAATACTTATATAAATAAGGACATTGATATTAGTAAATTATCTGAAAAAGGATATACTTCAAAATCAGAAGATAAAGATTCTCATGGTATTGGATTATGGCAAGTATCTAAAATGTTAAAAAAACATAATAATGTTATTTTAGATACCAGTAAAGATCAACAATTCTTTAGACAAGAACTAGTTATTTATTATTAGATAGCTAATTATGTATATTTGATTTTTATTTATATTATAAAATATTATTTTACTATACTAAAAAAACAACCATAATTGGTTGTTTTTTTAGTATGTATTATATTAATCTTTTTTTATTAAAGATTTTGGCATTGTTGGTTGATGAAACATTCCCCACCATAAACAAGCACTATTTGTAGATTTAGCATATTTTTCAGCTATTTTAGATAAGAATTTTAACATAATAATTCCTCCTCTTTAAAATTTTTTTATAACTAAACATCATTACCGGTTTATGATGTTTTAATTAATAACTATATCTTGGTTATTCAAATATTCCTCATATCCATATTTATTATTAGTAAGCTTATATGCAAACCTTGTAATTGTAATAGTTTGAAATAAAACCCCTATTAACAGAATATTTGAAATTATATTATTTTTAATTATGCATCCTATAATAACCATAATTGTTACTATAATATATGAAAAAATTTTTCTTTTTCTTCTTTCCTTTTTAGAAATAACTGGTACATCTTCTGTATCTGCAGGTGCATAAATGTGAATCATCATTATTGCAAATATCCATAATATAACTGCACAAATTATTTTGTATATTATTGGTAAAGTAAATTGTTGACTTATAAAGGCATTTCCTGTATACATAAGTGATGTTCCGAATAATACATCCTAAATGTGTTTTTAAATGAAATCCCCCTGAATACATTCTATATGGTAACATTAAAGCAAAACATATAATAGTCCATTTAAAAATTCCTAATGCCCAGGCAATTGTAGCCATTATAAAAATTTTAGGAACTTCACCTACTAAAATTTGTAACCCATATTTTATAATTTCTGCTCTTTCATCATCAACATCTGGCATTTCTTTTCTTATTTTATTTGTTAGGTATTCACAAAATTTGTCTATCACTTTTGCTCACCTCTTTTATATTTCTAAATTAATAATATACCTTCATAATTTTCATTTTTTATTTATTACATATATGTACACAAAAATGGAATGAAAATTTATTATTTCACTTTCATTCCATTTTTTACTATTTTTATTCCACTATTTATTTTTCTGTTTATTACTATTTTATATAATTCATTTTTATAATTTTATCTTTTTTATTATACTATGAAAATCCTTTATTTTCAATCATTTTCGTTCGTCAAATTCCGACAAAATTAGACCTTCTAAAATTTTCCAACTACCATTAATTTCTGGCAATATTTTAAATTCCATTCTTTCTTTAGAAATTGGATGTGCAAAACTTAAACTATATGCAAAAAGAGCTATTGGTTTGCCATGACCTCTACCTCCATATTTTTGGTCTCCATATATACTGTGATTTCTACTTGAAAATTGCACTCTAATTTGATGATGTCTTCCTGTATGTAAAAGCACTTTAACAACAGATAAATCAGTTTCCTCATTATATTTTAAAACATCATATTCTAAATTAGCATATTTCGAATTTTTAGTTCCTTCTTTAACAACTCTACTCATATTTTTCTTTTCATTTTTTAATAAATAATCTTCAAACTCACCTTTTGGTGGTTCTATTTTACCATTAACAATAACCAAATATTTTTTTTCAAACTCCTTAACTCTCACCTGCTCACTTAATCTAGCCGCTGCTTTTGAAGTTTTAGCAAAAACCATAACACCACCTACAGGTCTATCTAACCTATGAACCAATCCTAAATATACATTTCCTGGTTTATCATACTTTTTCTTTAAATAATCTTTTATTATAGTAAGCATATCAATATCCCCTGTTTTATCTGCTTGTGAGGGTATATTAACTATTTTTTCAACTACTATTATATGATTATCTTCAAATATTACATTTAATTTCTGCATTTTTATTTTCCTTTCATTTGAATTTTAAAACAATGCGATATATTAATTCAAATTTTAGCTTTCCCATCTTCCATAAATTCCACATGGTAAAATCATTTTTGAATTTGACATTGGAAGACCTATTTCACCATTACTAAATGTTCCTTTTCTTTTTATATTTAATTTCAAAATATTTTCAAGAACCATACTAGAAATTCCTGTTGTATATGAATTTATTAGGAAAAATAATGGATTATCTGATAAAACTTTTGTACATAATGAAACTAAATCATAAATATTTTCTTCAAATTTCCATACCTCTCCATTTGCACCTCTTCCATATGAAGGTGGATCCATTATAATAGCATCATATTTGTTTCCTCTTCGTATTTCTCTATTAACAAATTTTACAACATCATCAATAATATATCTAACAGGTTTTTCTTGTAACCCAGATGAAATAACATTTTCTTTTGCCCAAGTAACCATTCCTTTTGAACTATCTACATGACATACTGAGGCACCTGCTGATAAACAAGCTACTGTTGCTCCACCTGTATATGCAAATAAATTTAATACTTTAATTTCTCTTTTTTCTTTTTTTATTTTATCAATCATCCAATCCCAATTAACAGCTTGTTCTGGAAAAAGCCCTGTATGTTTGAACCCCATTGGTTTTATATTAAATGTTAAATTTTTATATTTTATTTCCCATGAAGATGGTAATTTTTTACTATATTCCCAATTTCCTCCACCTGTATTACTACGATTATAACGAGCATTTATTTTATTCCATTTTTCTGGAAAAGACTTGTCCTTCCATATAATTTGAGGATCTGGACGAACTAATATAATATCTTTCCATCTTTCCAGTTTTTCTCCATTTGCCATATCAATTATTTCATAGTCTTTCCAATCATTTGCTACTTTCATAATTTTAATCATTCCTTTATAATAAATTTATTATATCTATAAACTCTTTTATTACTAAATAATCTATAAACAAAACTATTATACTTATAACTATAGTTAATGTAAAATATTCATCATTTTCTATCTTTTTTTTAATTCTACTTAATCTTTTATGTTTAACACATTTATCAGATTTTACCTCATCTTTTTTATATTGTACATTTAAAATAACATCATTTGTATATTCCATTCTATTTCCTCCTTTAAAGTAATACTATTATGATTATATGCATAAACTAAGAATTTTATGAAATATTTCCATTGTGTTATTTTTATGAAAATAGATTATTTTTGATAAGATAGTTTAAATTATAACATATTTCTTTGTTTTTATCAAACTATAAAAAGAGGCTACTTCATATTAAGTAACCTCTTTAATAATTTTTTATCTTATTTTCTCATTTTTTTAAATCCTATAATCATTGATATAACCCCTAATCCTATTATTGCAAATATTATATAACTTTCACCTGCTTGTGGTAATTTTTTATTTGCTGCAGTTTGATCATTCTTGTTATTGCCTTTATCACCTGTTGCTGAATTATTATTTTTTCCGTCATTTTTTCCGTCATTTTTTCCGTCATTTTTCCCATCGTTTTTTCCATCGTTTTGTCCATCATTTTTCCCGTCATTTTTTCCATCGTTTTGTTCATCATTTTTTCCGTCATTTTTTCCATCGTTTTGTCCATCATTTTCTCCGTCGTTTTTTCCATCATTTTGTTCATCATTTTCTCCTGAATTATCATTATCATTTGCATTTATTTTTATTGGAACTGTAAATTTAATAGGATCATTATCTTTTGCAGTAACAGTAATAAGTAAGTTTGTAGAACCAGATTTTAATCCTTCTATATATGCACTTCCTACTATTCCATCTGATGTTATATCTTGTTTTGGAGTTACATTACATTTTGCAATTGATTGATCTTCTATTTCCCATTTTACTTCAAATTCATCTTTTAATACATCACTACTTGCACTTTCACCATCAAGAGTTGCTTCAACATTAATTTGTTTGCTATCTTTAACATTCATTTCCATACTATTTTCACTTAAACTTATATTATAAACAGGTACTTCATCTGTATCATCTGACTCTTTAGTTACTGTTATTGGAATTGTACGAGTCCCAGTATCACCTGATTCTGCTTTAATTGTAGCAATTAGGTTTGTTTTTCCTTCTTTCAATGCTTCTATTTTTGCGCTTCCTGCAACTCCACCATCTGTCATTTCTTCACCATCTGTTGTTGTTAATTTTGCAATTGATTCATCTTCCATCTTCCAATCTACAGTAAATACTTTTTTTGCTTCTTGTAGAGGTTCATATCCATCTTTAAGTTTTACATTTACTATAATATCTTCACTATCTCCAATTTGCATTTTTAATTTTGTATTATTAAAATTTATATCCCATGCTTCCATTTTAGTGCTATCATTTATTACACTAGCTTTTACTGTTAATGTTCCTGTTTCTTTACTACTTTTTTCAGTTGCAGTTACAGTAAGTGTAGCAATTCCTTCTCCAACAGCCATAATCTTATTATTTTCCCCTATTTTTAATACATCTGAATTATCACTTTTTATTGATATATTTTCAAATTTTTGGGTCACATCACTTTCTACAATACTTAAATTCTCACCTTTTTTTAGTTCGAATGGTGTAATAAATCTAACAACTGATTTTTTACCATCTTCCATATCAATTGAAAATTCATAATATCCAAATGGCACTTTTCTTGCTTTTATTGTTTTTGAATCACTCTTTGTCCACCCATTTGATAATACAGCATTATCTGCAATATTTTTGTCAACAAATGTTACTTCTACATCTATTTCTTCATCACCATAATTGACATCTCCAAATTCTACAGTATATTTTCCCCCTTCACTTTCACCTTCTACACTATATCCAGGATTTACAGCATAAACATTACTATTAAATACATTTATGTGTAATATAGGCATTAGGAATAAAATTAATACAATACTAATAACAATAATTTTACTTTTTTTCATGATATTCTCCTCTCTTTTTTTAACTTTCATAAATTAATTATACAGAAAAGAATAAATGTAGTCAATCATTAAATATAAAAAAATTTTTGTCTAATTATGTAAAACTATATATTGTATTTAACAATAAAAAGTAATATAATGCATCAAGCTTAATTGCAAATTTACTTTAGAAAGGATTCTTAGCTATGAAACAAACACGGAATTTGTTTATTCTAACTGGCGCTGCTCCTGATGTTTCTAAAGTTATTGCTGAACTCCAATTTAAAGGAACAACCATAATTGATAATCCTATCTCTTATGGAAGTGCCTTAGAAGTTTTTAACAATAACAAAAGCATCATCTGTAGCTCTGAATTAGCAGGTATTGAAAAGCTTCATGAATCACCAATATACATTGAAGTTACTAACAATTCAAACCATGCATTTTCAGATTTCATCGACACTAATAATGGTGACATTGTAACACAGTTCCAAAACATTGCAGACAAGCATAACTGTGATATTGGAGACCATAAATCCAATAGCTCAGGTTTAAATGGTACTTCTGGTACTCAATACTGCACATATTGTAAATCATTTGCCTCAGGAAAAGAAAAAACTATTTACAAAAGTGCAAACTTTTATGTAATTGCCACACTTGGTGAGTTTATTGTAGGATACCTTCTTATAATTCCTGCTAAACACATCATGTCCATTGCCCAACTTACCTCATCAGAAAGAGAAGAATTTTTCGAGGTCTTAAATGACGTAAAATATCTTCTAAATCTGACTTACAATACCTCTTACTTTCTGGTTTGGGAAAATGGTACTGGAAACTCTGGAACTGGTAAAGCAAAAGACTCTATAGTTCATGCACATGTTCATATTGCACCTAGTATGCTTACCCCTGAAACAGTGCAAAAAGACTATGGCTTGTATTTAAAACAGATATGCCCTGAAAACCTTCCACATTACAGCAAGCACTCATATCTTTTAATCCGTGGTAATGATGATAACACTTGGTTTATCAATGACAATCCTAACGTATATATACCTAGGCAGTTTATACGTCAGATTTTGGCTGAGGAACATCATATCACACCTAGTGAAGCATGGAATTGGAGAACATTTCCTTTTAGGGAATTGATGAAAAAAACACAGGAGGATATTTTTACAGCTTTAAAAAATAACTGGGAAAATATTCCTGACAGAATAAAAACAAACACCGAAAAATATGTTATAGACTAGACTACCTATACGTAACACAATATTTTCAAATACGTTAAAAAAACAAATAATAGTGCTTTCAAATTTGAAGCACTATTATTTGTTTTTTATAATTCCAAAAATTCAATTTTATACATTAATTTACTAAAATATCAGTTTAAACTTTTAACTATAACTGGAACAATCATCTCATCAGTTGTAAATCCACAATGAGTAGACATCTTTTTCCCTTTTAAATTAGAAATTTGGGTTCCAAGTTTTATTATTGAACTACCAATAGAAATAGCAATATAATTTCCCATAAAATCATCAATTTTTGGATGCTTATTTCCAAACCCTAATAAATTTTTCTCCAAAAATTCCTGTTTAGTAAATAACATAAACTCATCTTTTAAATTATTTTTAAAATAATTCTCAAACTTCTCTTTTTTATCATCTTTTACCCAAAAAGTAACTGCTCTTGATTCAAAACTAGGTGGCATTATAACACAATCTTGTATTTCTTCCATTTCAATAACATCATACACTTTTTCTATATCTTTATGACCATGATCTGCTGAAACAATAACTAAAGTATTTGTATTTTCCAATTCATTACATAATTTTTCAATTTCATTTTCAGCATTTAA
Source organism: uncultured Clostridia bacterium (assembly GCA_947581895.1). GTDB lineage: Bacteria > Bacillota > Clostridia > TANB77 > CAG-508 > CAG-492. Next base: position 18,647 of record CANPWE010000026.1, read on the forward strand.
TACAAAATCTTTAACTTCATTTGATTTACAACCATATTTATGTAATAAAACATCTGGTTTATCACTATATGCTAATATAAAATTCTCATCTTTATTATTACAAATAGATTTTATTGAATCACAAAGTAATTCAATATTATCTGCATTAATATTCCTCTTACTTCTAGCATCACAATAAACAGGATTAATTTCATATGCTTTTACTTGTGTTGATGCTGTTTCAATTTGTTCATATATTGTTGTATATTTTACTAAATCATATACATCTTTATTAGCATTTTTTATAGGCTCATGTGTATAAGCATCAACTTTTCTTAACATTTCTAGGGTTCTTCCATATTCCTTAAAATACTGTGACATAGATATCCATCCAGTTTCAATTGGTGGTTTTCCTGAATAATATGTTGTTATTGCTGCTGTTGTTGTTGAAGGACATACTGATGTAACATTTGTAATTTTATTATTCTCAAAAAATCCATTTGGAGATATTTTATTTAAATTATTGTCTCCTAAACCATCTAATATAATAAGAACTATATTTTTGTACTTAGATTTTAACTTTTCATCTAATTCTTTTAGACCATTATATTTTGTTTTTACATTATAATATTTTAAAATGGAATTAATAGTATTTAATATACTGTGTTCATAATTTGGAAAAATAATTTCATTCATATTTTTTATTGCCTCTTTTCTTTTATATTCATTTTTTTGAATTATATCATCATAAAATGGTATTTTTCAATAAATACTTTAAAATTTTTCTTAAATCTACTTTTGCAGGTAGCCGTCAAATTCAATAGTTATGTAAAAGGGATAAATATATTAACATTCCGTACGCTTACTGGCTTGGACTTATCAA
>CANPWE010000027.1 GCA_947581895.1 uncultured Clostridia bacterium
AAGATTATACTTATAGTGGCAATAGGTTTATAGGTAAATACTTTAACTAAAAACCTAACTACATTATACAAGGAGGAACACCAATGTTTCATGTTGATGTTCAAGATTTTTTAGTAAAGGAAAATGATGTAGAATTCTACAAAATTCCTGTAATACCAGTACTTTTTAGTGACTTCTGGCGGAGAAATCAAAGTATAATCGATCCAGCTAATGAGGTCACCCTCCGCTATGAGCCAGACAATGTTTGCTATGTTTTAACACCACTTCACAATGTGAAAGTAGCAAACATAATACTCAATGCATGTGGTGACCCACGTGTAATTTTTTCATAACCAGAACAAATGAGACAGGGAACTCCCTGTCTTATTTATATTAAAAAAATAATATTGAATCTTTCTAACTAAAAAGATGCCTAATTACTTAAGCACCTTTTATTTATTATTCTGCTACTTCATCAGAATCCTCAGCACTTGCTGTTTCTTCTGGCTCTGGAGCATTTTCATATGCTTCAAATATAGCCTTTTCTATTTTTTCTCTTGTCTCAGGATTGATTGGATGAGCTATATCTTTATGTTCACCATTTAATCTTTTTTTGCTAGGCATAGCAATAAATAATCCTTTTTGACTTTCGATAACTTTGATTTCATGAACTACGAATTCATTATCAAATGTAACTGAAGCAACTGCTTTCATTCTGCTTCCTGAATTTACTTTCTTTAAACGCACATCTGTAATTTGCATTTAGAGCACCGCCTTCCACTGTTTTTATGTTATTTTTTCATATGTATATATTGTATTACACATACTAATATATTATTCATCAAAAAAAATTTTTTTCCTTCTTTTTTTTACAAATTTTCTTAAATTTATTTTTCAGAACCAATTACCTTGACATTCTCATTTTTTCATCATATACTAAAACCATAAAATTTCAAACCAAGGAGGTAATAAAACATGGAGGACTTAATCGAAATTAGATGGCATGGTAGAGGTGGTCAAGGTGCTAAAACAGCTTCACTTTTACTTGCTGATGCAGCTTTCAATACTGGAAAATATATTCAAGGATTTCCTGAATATGGACCAGAAAGAATGGGAGCTCCAATAACTGCTTATAATCGTATTAGTAATTCACCTATTACAATTCATAGCAATATTTATGAACCAGATTATGTTGTAGTTGTAGATGATACTTTACTAGATGCAGTTGATGTTACATCTGGATTAAAAGAATCTGGTGCAATAGTTATTAATACAACAAAAGATGGTGATACTTTAAAAAAGAAATTAAAAAATTACAAAGGTAATATTTATACTATAGATGCTAGAAAAGTTTCAATAGAAGCTTTAGGAAAATATTTCCCTAATACTCCAATGCTTGCAGCAATTGTTAAAGTTAGTGGAATAATGACAGAAGAACAACTTCTAAGTGATATGGAAGGTTCTTTTAAACATAAATTTGCAAAAAAGCCAGAAGTTATAGAAGGAAATATGAAAGCACTAGAACTTGCTTTAAGTCAACTTAAAAAAATTTAGTGTAATTTAAATATATTCCAAATTATAAATTTGTGAAAGGAGAAAAAAAAATGACTGAAATTTCAAAAAATACGCCTGCAAGTGAATTAACAATTGGCGGAAATATTTATAATGCAGGAAATGCTCGCGAATTTAAAACTGGTGACTGGAGAAGTGTAAAACCTGTATTTATATCTGAAAAATGTAAACAATGTGGGCTATGTTTCCCTGTATGTCCAGATGATGCAATTCCTGTAAATAAAGAACAAAACAGAGAAGATTTTGATTATGATTATTGTAAAGGATGTGGTGTATGTGCTAAAGTATGCCCTTTTAATGCAATAGAAATGAAGGAGGAGAATGAATAATGGGAATTAGAGAACGTTTAAGTGGTAATGAAGCTGCTGCTATTGCAATGAAACAAATTAATCCTGATGTTGTTGCAGCATTTCCTATAACACCATCAACTGAAATACCTCAATATTTTTCAACATTTGTAAGTAATGGTCAGGTTGATACAGAATTTGTTGCAGTTGAAAGTGAACATAGTGCTATGACTGCATGTATTGGTGCAGAAGCTGCAGGTGCTAGAGCTATGACTGCTACTTCTGCAAATGGATTATCTTTAATGTGGGAGCAAATTTATATTGCATCAAGTTTACGTTTACCTATAGTTATGTCTTTAGTAAACCGTGCTGTATCTGGACCTTTAAATATACATAATGACCATTCAGATGCAATGGGTGTACGTGATAGTGGTTGGATTATGTTATTTAGTGAAAATAATCAAGAAGCTTATGATAATTTATTAATGGCTCATAAAATTGCAGAAAATAAAGATGTTCAATTACCTTTAATGGTATGTCAAGATGGATTTATTACATCACACTCAATAGAAAATATAGAATTATTGGAAGATGATAAAGTAAAATCTTTTGTTGGAACATATAAACCAGAACATTATTTATTAAATAAGGAAGAACCAATTGCTATTGGTCCACTTGATTTACAAGCATATCTTTTTGAACATAAATATCAACAAGCAGAAGGTATGAGAAATGCTAAAAAAGTTATTGCTGAAGTATCAAAAGAATTTGAAGAATTAACAGGAAGAAAATATTCATTTTTTGAAGAATATAAATTAGATGATGCAGAAATTGCTATAGTTTGTATGAACTCAACTGCAGGAACTACAAAATATGTTGTAGATCAATTACGTAAAAATGGAATAAAAGCAGGTCTTTTAAAGATTCGTATGTTTAGACCATTCCCTACTGAAGAAATTGCAAAGGCTTTATCACATTTAAAAGCTGTTGCAGTACTTGATAAAGCTGATTCTTTAAATGGTGCTGGTGGAGCTTTATTTGAAGATGTTACATCTTCTATGTTTGTTAATAAAGTTCAAGTTCCAGTAGTGAACTATATTTATGGAATTGGTGGTAGAGATACTACTTCAAAAGATATTGAAAGTGTATACAATGATTTAGCTAAAATCGCCGATAATGGTGGAACTGATGATTTCTATAGATATTTAGGAGTTAGAAAATAGAAATAAAATAAAGAACCGTAAAATTTTTTAGTAGAGGCTATTTATTATGAACTTTAGAAAGGAGATTTTAAAATGGCATATAATTTAAAAGAAATAATGGCTACAAAACCATCAAGATTTACAGCAGGTCACAGAATGTGTGCTGGATGTGGAGCTCCTGTAGTTGGAAGAACTGTTTTAAGAGCATTAAAAAATGAAGATCATGCAGTTGTTTCTTGTGCTACAGGTTGTATGGAGGTTTCAACTTTCATATATCCATATACATCATGGACAGATTCATTTATCCATACAGCATTTGAATGTGCTGCTGCAAATAGTGCTGGTGCAGAAGCTGCATATAAAGCATTAAAAAAACAAGGGAAAATACCTCAAGACCAAAATACAAAATTTATAGCATTTGGTGGAGATGGTGGTACATATGATATAGGATTACAAAGTTTATCTGGAGCAATGGAAAGAGGTCATGACATGGTTTATGTATGTTATGATAATGGAGCATATATGAACACAGGTATTCAACGTTCTAGTGCAACACCAAAATTTGCAGATACAACAACAAGTCCTGCTGGAAAGGTTATTCCAGGAAAAATGCAATCAAGAAAAGATTTAACACAAATTATGGTTGGACATCACCTACCATATGTTGCACAAAGTATTGCTATTAACAATTTCAAAGATTTATATGAAAAATCAGAAAAAGCAATTTATACACAAGGTCCTGCATTCTTAAATGTACTTGCTCCATGTCCTAGAGGTTGGGGTTATCCAACAGATATGTTAATGGAAATAAATAAACTTGCAGTTGAAACATGTTATTGGCCTTTATATGAAGTTATTGATGGAAAATATCATATAACTTATAAACCAACTAATAAAAAACCTATTGAAGAATTCTTAAAACCACAAAGACGTTTTAAACATATGTTCCAACCTGGTAATGAATGGATGATTGAAGAATTCCAAAAAGAAGTTGATAAAAGATGGCAAGAATTATTAGATTTAGAAGAAATTACTAATAAAAGTACTGAGGAATAAGAAACTTAAAAAAAGACGGTGTACCCGTCTTTTTTTTAAACCTTTTTATTCCAATTTTTTCCATCAACTATTCTTCCAACTAACATACTTGAAGCTGTATTTCCTGTAACATTCAACATTGTTGCTGGAGAATCAATTATTGTTGCAATAATAGTTAATATAGGTAATGCTGATACTGGATATCCCATCATAGATAAAATCATCATTTCTGATATTGTTCCTCCACCAATTGGAACTGCACTTACTAATAATGAAGCAATTAAACCAACAAACAAAATCTGTGTAATTCCACCAACACTTGAAATATCAGTTCCAAATAAACATACTAAAAACATTATTTTAAATACAGTTCCAATAATAGAACCATCTTTATGAAAACTAGTTCCTAATGGAATTACTGTTTCTGCAATATCTTCTGTTACACCCATTTTTTTAGCAGCTTCTATATTACCAGGAATACATGCTGCACTTGAACATGTAGCTACTGATGTGACAGTTGGGTCAATTACATTTTTCCAAAAAACCTTTATTCCTTTTGTTCCTCCAGCTAAAAAAGCATATATAGTATATACTATAAAATAAAATGCTAATGCCACAACACTATAAATTACAAATGTTTTAGCATATCCAATTGCTATACTTTCACCTAATGTTCCTACTAATACTGCAAAATAACAACCAATTCCAATTGGAGCATAATAAGTTATTATTTTTAAAACATTCATAATAACATCATTAGCTGAATTTAATACTCTTTCTAATGATTTAGCCTTTTCTCCAGACATATTCATTGCAATTCCAATTAAAATTGAAAATACCATAACTGCTATTAAATTTTGTCTAGAAAATAAACCAGAAAAATCACTAACAGTAATAGCTTCAACAGTTCTATCTAAAATTGTTTTTTGATCTTCCTCCACCTCTACAGTATTAATATCACTTAACTCCATTTGTATTAATTCTTTATTATCTGTTTCTACTAATTTTATAAAATAAGTACTTGCAATACCTACTAATACTGCAATGATTGATGTAATAATAATAACAAAAATTGTTGTTCCCATTATTTTTCCTAATCTTTTTGGTTGTTTCATCTTTGAAATTGATGTTGAAATTGTAAGGAAAACGAGAGGTATGATTATTACAAACATTAAATTAATAAAAATATCACCTAATGGTTTAACAATTGCTACCTTTTCTTTAAAAATAAGCCCTGCTATTGCACCAATTATTATTGCCAACAATAAAATAATAGTTTGCTTATAATTATTCCAAATTTTCTTCATTTAAACTCCCCCTCTCTTTTATATCTTAATTCAACTTATGTTGCTAACTTTATTAAATCATTTTTAATCATTTTTGTAAATAACATTATTCAATTTTAAAGATTCAAAAATATGGAAATTTTTGAACTTATATTAATATTTCTATGTTTTAAAATTTTCACATAAAAAAATGAAATGAACCCAAATTATTAGACTCTTTTATCTAATAATTGAATTCATTTCATTATTTTTGCTTTTATATTAATTATTATTCTTCAACAGGTGCACTAACTGGGCAAACTCCTGCACAAGTTCCACAACTAATACATACATTTGCATCAACTACATATCTTTCTTCACCTTGTGAAATACATCCTACTGGACATTCTCCTGCACAAGCTCCACATGATATACATTTTTCTGTAATCTTATATGCCATAAATTTCACCACCTTTCAGTAATACTACTATTAGTACATCTAACATTATATTCTATTATATCATTTTAACTATAATTACACTTTAATATAAATTAAAATATTATATATCATCATCTGCATGATTTTTAGTATCCATTTTTTCTAATTTTTCCAATTCTCTTAATTCTTTCAAATGCTCTGCTTCTTCAGGATCAACCTTATTATTTGTACCATTTTTTATAATCTTTACATCTTTAGCATCATATTTTTTATAAAAATATTCATCTCCATCTTTAAATTTAACTTTTAATTGTTCTTTTAATATTTCAACATTATCAACTACTCCTTCTCCATCTACAGTTTTTACTATAGCACCTATTTTAGGTAATCTTTCCAATTTTTCTTCATATGCTTCTTGTTCATATTTTAAACAACACATAAGTCTTCCACAATTACCTGAAATCTTAGATGGATTTAAAGATATGTTTTGTTCTTTAGCCATTTTTATTGATACTGTTTCAAAATTTCCTAAAAAAGAACAACAACATAGTTCTCTCCCACATACGCCATTTCCGCCAATTCTACGTACTTCATCTCTTACACCAATTTGTCTTAACTCAATTCTAGTTTTAAATATACTAGCTAATTCTTTAACTAATTCTCTAAAATCTATTCTACCATCTGCAGTAAAATAAAATAAAATTTTACTACCATCAAATTTATATTCAACATCTATTAAATGCATATCTAAGTTATGTTTTTTCACTTTTTCTTCACATATTTTAAAAGCTCCAGGTTCTTTGCTCTTATATAATTCCATATTTTTTATATCTTGCTGGTTTGCAATTCTAATTACTTTTTTTAAAGGATTTGTTATTTTATCTTCTGGTAATTCTCTTTTATTAGTAACTACCTCACCAAACTCCTCTCCCATTGCTGTTTCAACAATAACTTTATCTCCCATATCTATTTCAAAATCCTGTGGGTCAAAAAAATATATCTTACCTGTTTTCTTAAACCTAACCCCTACTATTTTTTTCATTAAATTCCTCCCATATATTGAAAAGTAAATAATCTATACACATATCATAATTACTGTTATTTAATAAATGTTGTTTTGTTTTTTCAACTATTTTTATTGAATTTATATATTTTATATTATTAGCTAAATTTTTATTTGCATATTCATATAAAATTACATTGATATAATCTAAATATTCATTAATATTATCTTTATTTTTATATAATATTTCTGATGAATTTAAAACTTTGATTATATTTTTATTAAAATTAGAAAATATTTTTTCTATTTCATTGTAATCCTCTAATTTATCTTTTATTGATAAACATTTACCAATACTACCATCACACATTCTTAAAATATTATTATTAATATTTTCTATATTACAATTTTCTTGCAAAAACTTTTTTATATCATTATCTGAAATTTTTTCAAAGTAAAGTTTCATACATCTTGATTTAATTGTAGTTAAAACCTTATTTTCATTACTAACAATCAAAATTATAACTATGTACTCAGGTGGTTCTTCTAAAGTTTTTAATAAGCAATTTTGTGCTTCTCTTGTCATTAAATCTGCATCATCTATAATGTAAACTTTTTTACTAGAATTTATAGGTTTTTCAATAACTGTTGTTTGCATCTGTCTTATTTGTTCAATTTTAATTATTTTTCCTTCAGGTTCAATATATATATAATCTGGATTATTTCCACCATTAAATTCTATACATGATTTACAATTATTACATTCATTATCATTAAAGTCTTCACATAAAATCATTTTTGCAAATTGTTCTGCAATCATTTTTTTTCCAATTCCAGTTTCTCCTACAAACATATAGCTATGTAATATTGTATTATTATTTAATGATTTTTTTAAAATGTTTTTTACATTATCATTGCCGATTATATTATTAAAGCTCACAAGTTCACCACCAATATTTTATATTTATTTAACAAATAATTTTTTACATTTATTATCTAACATCTTTGTAAATTCCACCAAATTTATTAAGTGGCCAAAATCTGAATACAGCCTTACTTTCAATTTTATCTACTGGAATACATCCAAATCTTCTACTATCTGTAGATGCTCCTCTATTATCTCCTAATACAAATACTGTGTTTGCAGGGACAATAATATCATAATAATTTCCACCAGAAGGTTCAGTTACAACATAAGATTGTAAATAATTCTCTTGCAATTTTTCTCCATTGATATATACGCTTCCATCTTTTATTTCAACATGTTCTCCAGGAAGTCCTATTACTCTTTTTATATAACTAGTTTTACCAATTTCAAGTGTATAATAAATAAATTTCGATACTATATTACCTGGAGTATAATTATATTCTGCAACTGGATAATCATAATTAACATGATTTTCATCTACACTACTTACAGATGGTGCTTCAAATGTAATTATATCTCCTCTATTTGGCATTTTATCAAAAGTAGCTCCCCATCTATTTAACCATAATCTTTCATCTTGTTTTAAGGTTGGATCCATAGATGTTTGTTTAACAACTGTAGGTACTCCAATAAAAGATTTTATTAATAATACAATCGTTATTGCAATAATTATACAATATACCCATTCTAAAGCTTCTTTAGCTTTACTTTTACTTTCCATTTCAACAAAAACTTCCTTCCTTTTTATTTTATATATTTTTCCCAAAATTTTACAGTAAAAAACAATTACATAAATTATATATCAAATATATTTACTTTTCAAGTACCTCTACTCTATTTTTTAGTAGGAACCCTTATAACAACTTCAGTTCCTTTACCAACCTCACTTTTAATATCAATACTACCATTATTCTGATTCAAAATTTCCCTAGCAATAGATAACCCTAGTCCAGTTCCTCCAAGTTCTCTGCTTCTTGCTTTATCAACTCTATAGAACCTTTCAAATATTCTTGTTAAATCTTCTTCTGGAATACCAATACCATTATCTATAATTTTAATATATGCATCATTATAAACAAATCCAACATAAATTTTAATATTTCCATTTTCTTTAGTATATTTTATACTATTTGAAAGAATATTTAATACAACTCTTTCAATTCCAGATTTATCTGCATATACATATGGAACATTTGCTGTAACTAGATTTTCTACTTTATGATGTTTTTTATCAATTTCTATTTGTAATTTTTCTTGGCATTTTTTTACTAATTCACCTAAATCAAATTCGGTTTTCTCAATTTTATTTTTATTATTATCATATTTAGATAAAGATAATAAATCTGTTACTAATTTTGCCATTCTCCTAGCTTCAGATGCTATAACATTTAAAAACTTAGTTTTTGTTGCATCATCATATTCTCCTTCTAATAATGTATCTGCATAACCCATTATAGAAGTTATAGGTGTTTTTAATTCATGTGATACATCTGCAACAAATTCTTTTCTCATATTATCTAATTTAACATGTTCTGTAATGTCTTGAGCTACTGCTATTACTCCTTCTGGCCTTTGATTATTATCTTTATATGGAACAAATAATAAATTAATGTATTTATCATCAATACTTACTTTTTTATCTGAAGATGTCCAATCTTCTAAATAAATAATTTTTTCTAAATTAATATCAACATTGAATTTAGAAAAAATTTTTTCAAAATTATCATCTTCTTCAGAAAGATTTAATAATTTTTCTGCTGCTAAATTCTTATGTGTAACCTGTCCTTCTAAGTCAAAGGCAATTATTCCATCTGTCATATATAACAAAATAGTTTCTATTTGTTTTTTTTGTCTATCCACATCTTTCAAATGAGCTCTCATCTCTAATGTCGCATCATCAAAAGCAGACATAAATTCATCTTTTGTTCTATTTCCTTCTTGTAATAAACGTACTTTTGGTTCTTTACCTGTAACTATTTTTCCAGCATTTTTTACTATATTTATCATAGATTTTTTTACTATCCTTTTTAATATCTCACTTGAAATTATTATCATAGAAATAAAAACTATTAAAGATATTACTAAATATCTTTTTGTAATCTCAATTATTTGTTCTATATCTGATATATTAGAAATATTTTTTATATAAATATATCCTATTAAACTAATTATTATTGTACCTAAAAGTATAAAACATGTAATTAATTTATTTTGCATTGATTTTTGCATATTTAAACCTCTTTCATTTTTACTGGTAAACTGAATATTATTGAACAAACTTGGTTAAAAAGCTTCGAAAATTAGAGACGTATTCCTGATTTTTTTATTTTTCTGGTACGCCTCAATATTTCCTCATTATTATATTTAAACTATTCTTTTTCTTTATTTGTAGAAATATAATATCCTACACCTCTTTTTGTTACTAAGATTTTAGGATTAGAAGTATCTAATTCTATTTTTTCTCTTATTCTTCTTACAGTAACATCAACTGTTCTTATATCTCCATAATATTCATATCCCCAAACTTTTTCAAGTAATATTTCTCTTGTTATAACTTGACCAGGTTGTTTGGCAAGATATTTTAATACTTCAAATTCCCTTAATGTTAAATCAATTACTTCTCCTCTAACTTTTACTTCGAATTTATCTAAATCTAAAATTAAATCCCCAACCTCTATTTTATTTGTATTTTCTTCTTCTTGTTTTTTTGGATTTTCAGGATTATTTTTTACTGATGAAATGTCTAGTTTTCTTAGATTAGCCTTAACCCTTGCCATTAATTCCCTTACACTGAAAGGCTTTGTCACATAATCATCTGCTCCTAATTCTAATCCTAGAATTTTATCTATTTCTTCATCTTTTGCTGATAACATTAATATTGGAACATTTAAACTATGTCTAATTCTTTTGCATACTGCTAAACCATCCATTTTTGGCAACATTATATCTAATAATATTAAATTTGGTTTTTTTTCTAAAGCTAATCTTACACCTTCTTCCCCATCTCTTGCTTCTAAAGTTTCATATCCTTCTTTTTGTAAATTATATACTAAAATATCAACAATCGGTTTTTCATCATCAACTATTAATATAGTTCTCTTTGGTTTTTCTTTAATCATTTCTTCCATCTAAAAAGCACCTCTCTTTTTAAGGTTAATCATCTTATTTATATCATATTATTAATATTTGTACAAGTATTTTATAAATGAATTTTTTAAATTTCCATTTAAATAAATTTTTTGACCATCAATATAATTTTTCCACTTTTAGTATTTCCCAATATCTCATCAATTATAAATTTACCAACTCCTCTAATTGTAATTATATCCATATATTGTACTATTTTTGTATTTTTAGTCTCATTTTTATAATTTATAAATACTTTTTCTTGTTTTAATAATTCTATAGCCTTACTTCTTGAAGTTTTTGCCAACTCTGATACTATATTATCTAATCTTAGTGAAGAAACTGTAATTTTTAAATCTTTATACTCTTGTTCTTTTTGTGTAACCTCACTTATATCTATAACATCAATATTGGATTTTTTAAATCTTGTTAATTCTTGTAAATTAGATATTAGAAAATTTGTAATTTCCTTATTTACTATTATGTCTGCACCATTTTGAAAAACAATTATATCACCAATTTTCTCACGTTTTATCCCTAACTTTATTATTCCACCCAAATATATTTTATGTGTATATTCTTCAGAATTATTTGTTATCCTAATACAATTACAAATATTATTATAATCAAATTTATTTTCTTTAAAAATAATTTCTAATTTATTTGGATAAATAATAATCATATTTCTTTGAGCATTTTCTATTCCCCCATATATTACATAATTTTTATATCCAATTATATTTAATATATCTATTAATAGATTTAATTCAATAGGTGATAAAAAATCTGTATTTTGTATTTTATTTTGTTTTTCTGTTAAATTTATTTTATCAAATAATTTTGATATTAATAATCTTTCTTCTTCTTTTTTATACTTTTCCAATATTTTTGCCTTATCCATTTATTACTCCTATAAAATAATAATTGGCGAGAAAAATTTCAAATCTTCCTCACCATAATATTTATGCTTCTGGTTCTAATAAACCATAATTTTTTCCATCTTTTAGTCTATATATAACATTTACTTTTGAAGTATCTATATTAACAAAAGCCATAAATTTATCTTGAATTCTTTCAGATAAAATTAATTTAGCATCTTCTGAAGACATTGGTTTTACTTCATAATATGCATTTTTTACTATTTCATTTTCAACTTTATGGTCTTCTGCTCCAAATCTAATATCTTCAGTTGCTTTTATTGAACCACTCATATTTTGTTTATCCTTTTTAGCTTTTGTTTTTCTAATTTGACCTTCTATAATATCTATATTTTTATCAATTGATGCATATAAATCTTTATTTTCTGTTACAGCTCTATAAATATCACCATTTATTAATGTGCTTAATTCTGCAACTTGATTTATTCCTTCTGTTTTTATTGTTGCTTGTACATCAATTTCATCTTCTGTATATTTTTGTAACCTTTCACATTTTTTTTCTACATAATCTTTTATTGCATCTGTAGCTTTTAAATCCTTTCCTGTTATTTTTATTTTCATAAAAATCACTCCTCCCAGTTAGTCTTTCTTTAGTTATTAACTATAATATGGTCACATTATATATGCTTTTTTACTTTTTTTCAACCTTTTTATTAAATTTTTCCACTATCTATCTAAATTTACATCTCCACCAGCTCCTGTTCCTGCTGGATTAGAATTCTTTTTTAAATTAACTTTCTTCTTTTGGCAAACCTCTAGTTTAGCTGATAAATTACGTAAAATTTCTATCTTAGTTTCCTTTCCTCTAATATAACCAGTATATTTTTTAGAATCAGGACTTTTTATTCCTTTTAATCTTTGTAATTCATTTAACTCATAATTCATTTGTTCTTGTATAATTTCTGCTCTTTCAGTTTCTGTAATTTGTATATTATTTGGATTATAGTTATAAAGTACAGCTACCTTTTTTTCCATCTTATTTATATATTCAGGAACTTCTTCTCTTTTCATTCCAAAAATATGAACCTGTCTATCTCTTCCATTTCTTCTATTTACAAACAAATAATCTTTTAATCCAAAAAATTCAGAAACATATTTAGATGATAAATTATCCTCATGTAATGTTGATACAAGAAAAATTTCTTTATTATTTTCATTTTTTAATAATCTATTTAAAGATTTCTTAATTCCCTCAAATACTAATATTCTAGCAATTCCATTTTCTCTATTATCTGGATGTGTTATATATGTATCAATTTCTACAGTATTTTGTGTATTTGCTCCAAAATATTTACTAATATCTGGACAATGAGACCTATCATGTATTTTATATTTTTGATATTGTAATATTTTATCATATGTTTCTATTGTTGAATCATATTTTGAAGAATTTATATCTTTTTCTTTTATAGTTCTTGAAGAGTTTTTCTGTAAATATTCAAAATCTATCCAATAAAAATCTTGATACATTGTTAAATTCTTCTTAACAATTTTCATATATAATGACATATATTTATTAAGATTATCTCTTATTTCACTTTTTTCATGAAATTGATTTTGTGGATCATTATATTCTTGTTCTATTAATCTTAAAAATATATCATTTTTTTCTTTTTCCATTATTGTAGAAACTTCTTGAACCCCTTGTTCTTTTAATATAATATCTCTTGCATACTTATATGCACAAATTTTATCTATATATATTTTCCTTATTATTTTTTCAAATTCTTCTTTTGGATATTTTGATTTTATATATTCCTGATATGATTCATCACATTTAAAATATTTTGTTATATCATTATATGTAAAATCTGTTTGTCCATGAGTAATATATGCTGCTGAAATTATTTGTTCTTCTCTACCATTATTATTCCTAACTGCAATTAATACATTATTACAATCTGAATCTATATATTCATGTATTCCTTCTTTTCCTGTTGTAAATAATTGACCAGTTCTTCCTTCTCGTTCCATTTTATCTAAAACTAATTGTTCTAAATTAACAATACCTGGTAAATATTCAGATTCATTTTCTTTTGTAACCTCAATAATTTCATAATTTTGACTCATAAAGTCACCTCTTCTTGTCTAATTTTTTAGTATTATATCATCAGATATTTTCAAATACAATGTTTTTTTGATTTTTTTAATTCATTTCCTCTTGCAAAACCCTTTTTTTTATGTTAGAATATTGTTTGTTATAAATTACTAATAATTGAACGGAGGTGCAAAAATGCCAAATATTAAATCAGCAATTAAACGTGTTAATGTTATAGAAAAGAAAACATTAAGAAATAACATGATTAAATCTGGATATAAATCAGCTGTAAAGAAATTTGAACAAGCAGTTGAAGCAAAAAATGTTGAAGAAGCTACAGCTTTATTCTCACAAGCTACTAGAAAAATAGATCAAGCTTGTAGTAAAGGTGTTATAGTAAAAAATACAGCTGCTAGAAAAAAATCAAATTTAGCAAAAAAATTAAATGCAATTAATGCATAATCTACGTAAAAAATTGTGCACAGTTTTTTACAATCTATATGCTAAATAAAAAAAGGTTCTTGTTGTTATAATAAGAACCTTTTTTATTTACCTATGATGCAAAATAATTATTTTAATTATAATATTTCATACACAATTATACTTTATCTAATAACTCAAAAAATATCTTTAATTATATTATTAAAAGCCATTCCACAAATAATAAAACCCACTATATAAAATAAACTAGATTTAAATATGGAAATTCCTATGTAATATAAATGTGGATTGCTAGTCAACATATATGTAATAAGTATAAGACTAGCAATCAAACAAAATATACATGAATATCTAATTCCAATTTTCATTATCTTAATAATTTTTTTATCTATATCTTTTGCATCTTTCATAATCTTTTGAATATTCATAATATCAACTCTTCTTTCTGAATTAATAATATCTAAATATATATTAACATAATTCAGAGTTCATATTCAAATGTAATTTTTTCCATTATCTAGATTTATAATTTATTTATTTCCTCTACAAACATCTTATTAAGCATTCCAGGATTTGCCTTTCCCTTAGTTTCTTTCATAGCCTGTCCAACAAGGAAACCAAGTGCTCTATCTTTTCCACCTTTATAATCAGAAACAGATTGAGGATTTGCCTCTATTATTTTTAATACTACTTCTTTAATTGCACCTTCATCTGAAATTTGAATCCATCCTTTTTCTTTTATAATTTCTTCTGGGTCTTGTGGATTTTCAAATAGTTCTGTAATTACTTTTTTAGCTATAGCAGAACTAATAGTTCCTTTATCTATTAATTCAATTACTTTTGCAAGTTGACTTGAAGTAAACGGAATTTGATCTGCTTCTATTTCTTTTTCATTTAATATTCTTGATATATCAGATAAAATCCAGTTAGCTACTGCTTTAGTATTTCCACATTCTTTAATTGCACCTTCAAATAAATCAGATAAATATTTAGATGAAGTTAATAATCTTGAATCTTTTTCTGATAATCCATATTCAGTTAAATATCTTTGTTTTCTGCTTTCAGGTAATTCAGGTAATTCTTTTTTTGCATTTTCTATATATTCATCAGATAAACGTATTGCAACTAAATCTGGTTCAGGAAAATATCTATAATCATCAGCATTTTCTTTATCTCTCATTGGGAAAGTTTTTCCTGAAATATCATCCCATCTTAATGTAGTTTGATAAATTGTTCCACCATTTTCTATTACATCAATTTGTCTATCTGCTTCATATTCAATTGCTCTTACTATTGATCTAAATGAATTCATATTTTTCATTTCTGTACGAGTTCCAAATTCTTTTGCTCCTTTTTTTCTTACAGATACATTTACATCAGCACGAAGAGAACCTTCCTGCATTTTACAATCTGAAACTTCAATATATTCAAGTATAGATTTAATTTTTCTCATATACTTTTCAGCTTCTTTTGCTGAACGCATATCTGGCTCAGATACTATTTCTATTAATGGAACTCCAGCTCTATTTAAGTCAACTAAACTTCCTGAACCAAATTCATTATGATTTAATTTTCCAGCATCTTCTTCTATATGAATTCTTAAGATTTTTATATCTTTTTTATTACCTTCATCATCTTCAATCTCAACAGAACCATGTTCACAAAGTGGTTTATCAAACTGAGAAATTTGATATGATTTTGGTAAATCTGGGTAATAATAATTTTTTCTATCATTTTTACTATCTTTGGAGATTGTACAACCTGTTGCTAATCCTGCTTTTACAGCATATTCAACAACCTTCTCATTTAAAACTGGAAGTGTTCCAGGCATTGCCATACATATTGGACAACAATGTGAATTTGGCTCTCCTCCAAACTCTGTTGGACAACTACAAAATATCTTTGTTTTTGTACTAAGTTCTGCATGAACTTCTAGTCCTATTACTATCTCATAATCATTTCTTGACATTATTTTCACTCCTTTTTTTATTAGTATCCAAAGAGAATTTTAGACACATTCCTTATAAAGCCCACATAAATATTGAAATTTCTATTTTTTAAATGTTGGCTTAAACCTTTCTCTAAACTTTATTGCCTGTTCATATGTATATGCAGCATTTAATATAGTTGATTCACAAAATCTATTTCCAATTAACTGCATTCCAATTGGCATTCCATTACTATCAACTCCACAAGGAATTGATATACCAGGTAATCCAGCAACATTTACAGATACAGTACAAATATCTGCTAAATACATTTCTAATGGATTATTTGATTTTGTTTCTGCATCAAATGCTACTGTTGGAGAAGTAGGTGTTAAAATAATATCATATTTCTCAAAAGCTTTATCAAATTCATTTTTAACCAAAGTACGAACTTGTTGTGCTTTTTTATAATATGCATCATAATATCCTGAACTTAATACATATGTACCTAAAATAATTCTTCTTTTTACTTCATCACCAAAGGCTTCACTTCTTGAATTTTTATAAATATCCTCTAATTTTTCATAATTTTTAGTTCTATACCCATAACGAATTCCATCAAATCTTCCTAAATTTGAACTTGCTTCTGCACATGCAATTATATAATAAGTTGCTAATGCATATTGTGCTATATCTAATGAAAATTCTTCAACCTCTGCTCCTAATTCTTTATATTTTTCTATAGCTTGTTCCAAATTTTTCTTTACTTCACTATTAATTCCATCTCCATAAAATTCTTTTGGAAGTCCTATTTTTAATCCTTTAACATCATTTTTCAAACTTGAAACATAATCAACTTTTGGCATATCTAAAGAAGTTGTATCTTTTTCATCATGACCAACTAATATATTTAATAATATAGCACTATCTTTAACATCTTTTGTTATAGGTCCTATTTGATCTAAAGATGAAGCAAATGCTACTAAACCAAATCTTGAAACTAAACCATATGTAGGTTTTAATCCTACAACACCACAAAAAGAAGCTGGCTGACGTATTGAGCCACCTGTATCACTTCCTAAAGCCCAAGGTACTAAATCAGCTGCAACTGCTGCTGCTGACCCACCTGAAGACCCACCTGGTACTTTATTTAAATTCCAAGGATTTTTTGTTCTTGCTAAGGCAGAATACTCTGTTGAAGCACCCATTGCAAATTCATCCATATTTAATTTTCCTAAATTTATTAAACCCTCACTATTTAATTTTTCCACTACTGTAGCATTATATGGAGAAACAAAGTTTTCTAACATTTTAGAAGCACATGTTGTTTTTACTCCTTTAGTACAGATATTATCTTTTATTCCTATAGGGATTCCTGCTAATTCTGATGTTATTTCACCATTATTTATTTTTTTCTCCATTTCCTTTGACTTTTCTATTGCTTCATCTGTTAATGTTGTAATAAAGCAATTAACATCTTTTTCCTTGTCATTAATTCTATCAACATATGCTTTAGTTATTTCACTAATTGTTAATTCTTTATTTTTAATTTTTTCCTGAAGCTCATGAACTGTAAGCTCTGTAATTTCCATCAAATTTCCTCCTTATAAAAAATATAAAACTTTCTTTACACTATAAAATATCCTAAATACAATATTATAATATAATTAATTAATAACCTTTGGTATTTTAAACATTCCTCTTTCTTTTTCTGGTGCATTTTGTAATAATGATTCTGTATCTTCAAAAACAATAATCTCATCTTTTCTAAAAACATTATAATTATCATTTGCACCAATTGTTTCAGTTAATCCATCAACAGGTGCATTATTAACTATATTAGCAAAATTTAAAATGTCTTGTAAATTTAATATATATTTATCAATTTCTTCATCTTTTATATTCAAATCTGCTAAATCTGCAATATGTAAGATTTCTTCTTTACTTATTTGCATATTTCCAACTCCTCCTTTTTAAAATTATGTATTATTATATAGCTTTTTTCCTGTAAAAACAAGCATTTTTATTTTAAATAAAAAATTTTCCTATTATAAATTCAATAAATATGATATTTTATTTTTTAATTTTCAATTTTATCTATAATATCTTTCAACTCCTGGGAATTAAACAAATATTTTTTATTACAAAAATGACACATCAATTCTGCCTTTCCTTCTTTTTCTAAAATATCACTTATTTCATTTTTCCCAATTGTCATAAGATTTTTTTCCATTCTTTCTTTAGAACACCCACAGAAATATTTAGGAACTATATCATCTTCAAAATACATTAGATTCTGATCACCAGTAACAATTTCTGCAATTTCTACTAATTCCTTTCCATCATCTAACATTTTGCTTATACTATCTGCTTTTTTCAATGCATTCTCAATTTTAACAATCTCATCTTCTGTTGCATCTGGCATCAATGTAATTAAATACCCACCTGCTGATTTTACACCATTTTTATCAACTAAAACTCCCAAAGCCACAACTGTTGGTGTTTGTTCTGATGTAGCAAAATAATTTGTAAAATCCTCTGCTATTTCTCCAGATACAATTGGTGTCATTCCCACATATGGCTCTTTTAAACCAATATCTTTTATAATATATACCATTCCCTCTTTACCAACAGCTTGACCTACATTTAATTTACCATTTTCTGGATTTAAAGGTACATCAATATAAGGATTTTGCACATATCCCTTAACATTTCCTAAATTATCAGCTACTGCAGTCATACTTCCTATAGGACCATTACCTTTTATTTGTGTTGTAATAGTCCCTTTTTCACTTTTCATTTCTTTTCCTAGTACACTAGTAATAGTTAATAATCTTCCTAATGCTGCTGTAGCAGTTGGACTCAAATCATGTAATTTTCTTGCTTCCTCCACCATATTTGTTGACTTTATACACCTTACATTAACCTTCCCATTATATGCCAAACAGTTTACTATCTTATCATCCATTATTGATTTCACTCCTCTTATTTTTTATACTAATCTTATATCACATTTCTACCATTTTCTCAAGAGCCACTATTATGCCAACTTAACACTTTTTACATAACAATTACTATTTAACACTATTCAAATAACCCACTTCTGTAGAGTAGTCAAATTCAATAGTTATGTAAAAGGGATAAATATATTAACAATG
>CANPWE010000028.1 GCA_947581895.1 uncultured Clostridia bacterium
AGAATTGTTTTTCCTGAACCTGGTGCTGCTACTACATTTATTTTTTTATCTTTTATGTGTTTATCAAATTCCTTTAACACTTCTGCTTGATATTTTCTGAAAGTACCCTTAAATTCACATTTGTCTAGAAACATTATGATTTTCTCCTTTTTTAATTTTTGTATATTTTTCTTCTTTTATAATAAATGTAAGTTTTTGCACTCATTTGTTCTTTTAGATGTAATTTGTTTAATCAATCTACATTAACACATTTTTATAATAAATGCCAATTAAACCTAAACCCAATTATAGTTTATATTATGCTTCCATTAAATCCTCTGCTCTCTTTTATGGGTGTTCTCTTAAATATTCTATTCCTTTTAAAGCATTAGGCATAGTTACAACTTCTAATCCAAATCTCTCTTCTAGCCTTTTCTTTCCTATTTCGTATTTGTGTAACATATTTTTTTCTATATTCTGCGTTTGTTATTTTATTTCAAATTCACCATTAGATTTTTTCGCTATATATTCTTTATCATCTATATGCATTAAATATACATCAGTTCCGTTTTGTTTTATTTTTTGCAAATCTTGTACTATATCATCAAATTTTAAGTGTACTCCACCATTTTTTGAAACATCAACATATAGTTCATTTGAATTTTTTATATATGGTAAAAATGGATTTAAAGTTTTTGTATCTCCTGTATATAATATTGTTTTATCATTTATTTTTAGTTGAAATCCGTAACAATCTAATTCTTTAACATGTTCTGTTTCTATGAATTGTATATTAGTATCTATATTTACCAATGTATAAGCTTCATCTGGTGTTCCAGTAATTTTTAGATATTCTTTTATATTTTTACATGCACTTAGGACTTTAGCTTTTTTATTGAATATATGCCATAGGTATAGTATAAATTGACTTAATGAACCTGCATGATCATTATGTAGGTGTGTTATAATTACTTTTATATCTTTATACTTATTAAAATTAAATTTTTTCTTTAAATTATTAAATACTGTTATTCCACAGTCTATTATTATTAACTTATTATCTATTTCTATATATGCTGAATTATTGTTATCTCCAAATCCAGAATCACTTCCTAAAAATTTCAAAGTTGAATTACTCAATATAAATACATCCTTTCTATAATATTATTTTATTACTGACTTTAAAACAAAATCTGTAATTTGAAAATTCTCCATTACGAAATCATATAGACAAAGTAGACAAAGGGACGGAGTTTTTGTCTACACCTTTTATATATGATTAATATATTTATTAAAATCTTTAAAACTAATACCTTCTGGCACATAAAAAAATTCTTTTGTAGGACTATCTTTTCCACCTCTTAATTTTATATAATAATCTACTATTGTTTTTATTGCATCTTCTTCTGAATCATACTCATATATTCCTTTTCTTTCAAAATTAGGATGCTCCATATGATAAACTTTGTTATTCTCATAATATAGTACAAAACAATGCATATGTTCTTCTTCCTCTAGATTACCATAATCATCTGGTTCAAAAATTCTACAACAATACATTTTATTTTTTATATTAATCTTATTCAATAAATAATGCATCAAATTAACTTGATCAATACATGTTCCTATTTTATATTTAAGTATTTCTTCTATTGACATTGTTCTATACTTTTTACGGAATTCCTTCATTGTATTCAAATGTTTATTCCCATTAATATCAATCCATCCATATTCTATATGATCTTTCATAAATTGATATACATCTTGAGCATTTTTTATTTCATTTAATTTCATCAATCTCACCTACAACTTACTCATATAATGAACATGTAGTATCATATCATATTTCTGAATTAAAGTCACTAGCTAGACATAAATTTCATATGACTTTTTTGGTTTTGTTGCGTGCAAACGCCGGAACAGGGTTTTTGTCTTCACTCTTTGCTCTTCTGCTCTTTCTTGTTTAATTCAATAAGCATATCTACTTTTTATTCCTTTGTGTAAAATAATAATTATTTTTCACATAAAATTTGGTTCAATACTTTATTTATATTACATGATTATTTAATACACTAAATATAATTTTCTTTTAGACAAAAACTCCGTCCCCGTGTCTATAGGTATAAAAACACTTATACCTATGCCTTTGTAATTCATATCAATAATTTTATCTTTTTAATTATTTCATTAACTTTACTATTAATTGATACACACTCCGTATTTCTTCCCACTTTTCTTTCGTTCCTTTTTTCTATTTTCTTCGTATATTTTTAATAAATTTCTCCACACTTTGTTTTTCTTGCAATTTTAAAATTTTCTTTGTCTTTTTTTGTTACAACAATTTCTTGAATTCCATCAACAGTACACAATTTTAATTCTATTTTTCCACTTTCGATATGTGGATGTCTTAATACTCTTCTGATATTTTTGCTTTCGAATTTATCTTTGCAAATAGCTATATAAGAAAACTTCTCATCCTCATATGGTACATCTCCATCTTTCAAAAGTTTATGAATTTTACTTCTTGAAACTCTAACAGTCGAATGGCACCAATCATCTTCTTTAATAGGACATTTATCAATATTAGGACATGGTGCAACTATCTTTCCCCCTATTCCTATTAAATACTCTCTTAACTCTCTAATCTCCTTAAATCCTACTGGGGTTCCAGGTTCTATTATAACTAATATTTTTTTAGTTGCATTCCACAATTTTTCTATGGTTTTCATTCTGTTACTTGAGTTCATTTCATTTAATACATATGAACATATTACTAAATCAGCTTTTTCATTTAATTCTTCTGATACTAAATCTGTTTTTTTCCATTCAGCCATTTGCAAACATGTATCTTCTGATGCTTTCATAAATGATTTTCCTAAATTAATCATTGCATCCTCTCGTTCTAAACATGTTATTTGTTTTAATTCTAGTAAACTATTGGCAGCCCAACTTCCTGCTCCTGTTCCTGCACCTATGTCTAGCATAGTCTTTATGTCTTCATTATATAATTCAAAGGTATTTTTCAAAGCACTATAAATAGCAGCATAAGTTGATGGCATTCTTACAATGGAATATGATATTGCTTCTGAGTTTTCAGTTAGCAATCTATTTCCTTTTCCACTTTTATTTCTATACCTAAAGCTAATGTTTTCTGAATCTTGTTTTAATTGCTTAATATTGGTATTATCCATAACTTTTTCTATTGCTATTTTTAATTCATTTGGTAGTTCCATAAAAATTTCCTTTCGTTTTTTCTTATATATTACTCGTTTCCATATTGTTATTCTCTTTCTACATTTCTACTTTCTTTCATTTTATCATACCATTAAATAGAATGCTATATAAAATAGCAGAAAAACAGAACAAAAACATGAAAAAAATTTTTCATGTTTTTGTCCTGCATATTAATAGTGTAAAATGGTTTTGCGCCAAAGAAATTTTTTTTATTTTGCTACATAATGAAATACTTTATAATATTCGTAATTTATTGCCATGTTTTTTTCCTCACCTATTCAGAAATATTTATATCAATTAATACTTGTTGTTTTTCCATTAGTAATAATCTCTTTTTCTCGATCCTTGCCTTTACTTTATTAATTCTCTCGTTATATAGCTCTGATATTTGGTTAAGCCTTTCATTTGGTAATGTATAGATTACATTAAAGTTTTTTCTACATTATCTAGCAATTCATCTCTTTTTTGTTCACTTTTTATATCCTTTTGAAGTTGTTCTGTAAATATATTTCTATCTTCCTTTTGGCGAGGCTTATCAAAAGAAGTAAAATGGACTTTTTTATGGAACTAATGTTGTTCATGATTCAACGTATCGTCTACCCCAATATAATATTATGGACAAATCTAATTTAAAGCAAGATGAAGTTAATCGTATATTAAAGTCAGTAGAAGAATTAGAAAATGATGATATAATATTTATTTTACTTAAAACAATGCACAATCGTTCTGCAAAATTTATATCTTTAATATTTAAATTGATTAATTCTCTAACTCTTATTTCTGTGGAATATAATAGGCAATCCTCCTTTCTTTGCACTTGAAAAAGAAGTATTTGTTTTTTTACAAATACTTCTTATAATTTATATTCAATTAACTTTTTAGAAACTTTTGTTCTTTTACCATTTAATTTATCATAAAACATCTTTTTTATTATAATTAAAATGATTCCATATATAATCCAAATTAGTGCATCAATTAATATACTATAAACTATAATTAATACTCCTAATATTTTATTTTATAAAAATTTTATTTCCAATTAAATGATTTATTTTTCTTATATAATACCACACATAAGATTATAGAAGCAATAACTGCACCAACTAAAATAAATGAATTACCAGCTTGTACTATTGGTTTATTTGAAACAGTGGGATCAGCTTTTTTTGTAACAGTTACCTTACAAGTATCTGTATATTCTCCATCTTTTGTTTTAACTGTTATTGTTGCTGTTCCTTCTTTTAATGCTGTTATTTCTCCATCTTTAACAGTTGCAACTTTTTCATCACTACTACTCCATGTAATAGTTTTATCTGTTGCATCTGTTGGAGTTATAGTTGCAGTTATTTTGCTTTTTTCACCTTTTTTTAATGATAATGTTGATTCACTTAATTTAACAGCAGTAACTTTTATATCTTTTTCTTCTCCAGCTTTTTTTGTAACAGTTACTGTACATGTATCTGTATAATTACCATCAACTGTTTTTGCTGTTATAGTAGCTGTTCCTTCTTTTAGTGCTGTTACTTTTCCAAATTCAACCTTTGCAACTTTTTCATCACTACTGCTCCAAGTAATTGATTTATCTGTTGCATCTATAGGTGTTATTGTTGTTGTGAATGTGTATTCTTCACCTTCTGCTAATGTTAACTCTTTTTTATCTAATTTTATTTCTGTAACATTAATTTCAGATTTAGTACCATTCATTGTATATATAGATTGATTGTAATGAGTACCATCTTTATCGACAAGTTTTACCCATACTACGAAATCTTTTTCACCTTTATAATTTGATAAATCTACTGCAAAGCTTTTATCTGTAGTTTCTATCCATTTACCTTCAACAAAATCTGGAATTAATTCTTTTGTTTCATTATTTATTTCATCAACTTTTTTGTTGTATTCTTCTATTTTGGCATTATATTGCTCTACCTTTGAAGAGTATTCTTCTGATTGTTTATCTTGTATATTTTGATAATCTGCATATAAAGCGTCCTGTTCCTGCTTTATTTTTTCTAATTCTTTTTTTCCATCTTCTTGTATCTTTTTTATTTTGTTTACATCTGTACTTGACATTTCTATTGCTTGCCAATAAAGTTTGTAATTTGCATCATCTGACCATACCATAAAAGTTCCTTTTCCGTTAAACACCATGCCTGGTAATAATACATCTGGATCATCCTCTATTTCTACATTGTGAGCCAATACATTTTTTGTGCTAATAATCGCAAATAATATTATCAATAGCACCATCATTATTAATTTGTTTTTTTGTTTTAGATTTTTCATTTGTTTTTCCTCCTTATTTTTTATCATTAAGTTACTCTATTAACTTTTTTCTTTTTAAATTTTATCATAACATATAAAATTTGCAATACATTTTCAAAAAAAATTTAAAAAATTGTTATTGTTTAATACTTTTGCAGTAAGCCGTCAAATTCAATAGTTATGTAAAAGGGATAAATATATTAACATTCCGTACGCTTACTGGCTTGGACTTATCAAAAGGCAAAATGGACTTTGAGATAGTAAAAGTTTGTGTTATGTTTAAAGTCCATTTTACTTCTTTTGATAAGCCTCGCCAAACTGCGCGCTTTGTACTCCATTGTTAATATATTTATCCCTTTACATAACCATTGAATTTGACGGCTTATTGAAAAACTATTAAACAGTAACAAAAATTTTATAAATTTTTTTATTAATCTTTACATATCTTGTTTTCTTTTATTTTTTTATATGGAAAAATTTTAAAATCTTTTCAAAAAATTTCTTTGTTACAGATTCTTTATACTCAACTAATTGCTTTGGTTCTTCAATTTTCTCTTAATTATTGTTCTTTTTGAAAATATTATCAGGATTATATTTTTTTCTTAATTCCTCTTGATATTGTTTTTCGTTATTTGCATATACTTGTTTTAATCTTTCTTTTTCATTTTCATCTTTACACCAATATTGTAAATTTAGTAGTGCAATTAAAGCTAATGTTTCATTTTTTAGATTTTGTTCCTTTATTGGTGTATTTGGATTAATTCCCTTATGATAATTATTATCTTTTTCCTTTTTAAAAAATTCTCTTAATTTACTTGGCACTTCATTTCTTGTTTTTTCATCCAATAAACTTAAAAACTCATCTATTTCTGAATATGCTTGTTTAGTTTGAATATCAATTTCCATAATATATGCTCCTTTTTTTAATTACTTACTTTTCATTTTCTTCAACTTCTACAATATCTTCTCTTTCTCTTTTTATTGCTTCACTACTTTCTTCTAGCTCTTTAACTTTTCCTCCTGGTAACAATAATAATCACTATCAATTCAAGTAAATAATAGTATTTAGGTTTTATCTAAATTATATATTTCACATTCACAACTCTAAAGTTGTTTCTCTGAATATATTACATCTACACTAAATTAAAAAATATTATAATTATAATTATTGAAATTACATCTAATAACACTAACAGTAACTTTTCTATTGTTAATAATAACGAAAAACCGAATATCAAATTTTATATTACAAACATTAACTGCTGGATTACTAATACAAAAATAAAGTAATGCAGGAAACTGTTTAATATAACTTCTCCAAACATGTCTTAAATTTATTTTTGTACTTCGATTTTTTTTCAAATAAAAATATATTTTGTTTGAAATTATGTCTTCATCATATCCTTTCATAAAGTATCCTTTATTATAGATAAAACTTTCTCTATTTTCTTCATTTTCAAAGATTCCAATTGCGATTTTTCCTTTTTTACATATATATAAGCAAAATATATATGCACTCAGCTTTTCCTTTTCATCAAACACATGAATACTTCCTTGATAATTACATTTATTTAAATGTTTTGTTAATTTATCACTCATACTGTTACTAGTATGTGAATTATTTTTCTCTGTTAAATACTTTAAAAATTCTATTTTATCTTCTTCATTTAAAGTTGCAATTTTTACATTAAAACTACTAATATCATTTCCTCTATATCCAGAAAGAACTTTAATATTAATATTTGAAGAATCAATTTCTATTTTTACATTTATTCCAAATTTTTTATAAAATTTTTTTATATTTTTTTTATTTATACATTCATATTTTTTAAAACAAAAATACATTTAAAATACTCCTCTAACAAAATTATAATCCTTTTTTCGATTTTTTTCATATATTTTTATTCTAACATCAAAAATTTTAAATTGCAATTCTTTATAAAAGTTTTGTTGGATTGGTTTGTGTCAAATAAAAGTTGGTAATTCTTTAATAACTTTGTTTTCCTTGTTAACATTTTGTTGTTTTTCTATGAGATTTTCTTTTATAATAGATGTTTGAGCATTAATATCTGATGTTTTAATATGTTCGGTAGCTTGAATATGTTTTTTCATAGATGTGTTATAATAAAATTCATTATATATTCCATTTTTCAATCTATCAACAACATTCTGTACTATATTTTTTTTCCTATCTAAAATACTATTTAACAGTGCTTCAGCTTCTTCAGGTGTTTTAGATTTACCATAGGCATATTTTTCAAAGATTTGTCTATATTGTTCATCTGGATATTGAGCCAGCCTACTCGCTCTATAATTTAAATCATCTAAATATTCATAAGATATCAATCCCTGTTTCATTTGGTCAAATAAAATACTATATATTGTTGGTTGTTCACCATATCCTTCATTATAATTTACAGAAAAAGTCATATCATTTTCTGCATCATCTTTAATATATCTAAATGACTGTTCTTTATCAATTCCTCTTAATCTACCATTTTCATCTACAACAAAATTTCTTGCATGAGCATCATAATTGCATAAACAAAAATCTACTAAATATTCATTCAGTATTTGAGTAATCATTTCAGGTGATAAAGTACCTTTTCCTCTATTAAAATATTCAATAAATGTTTTGGTTGCTTGACTATCTACTGGTATCTTTTGTTGAATAGCACCATACATTCCATTTATTTCAGTTACATTACATTTTACAGCATTTTCTGGATTAATAATTTTCTGAATTAAATAACCTGCTTCTTGTATATTTGCTCTATATGGGCGTTCAGCTCCACTTTTTGAAATTGCTGGTTTAAAATAATACTCCTCATTATTTACCTTATCTTGAACTAGATACATATCCCCTGTATTACCTATAAAAACTTCTTTCATATCATGATCTTCTGAGACCTGTATATCATCATTCTCTATATTTATTTGATTATCTATATTTTGATTGATTTCATAAAATTTTTGATGTAGCCATGTACAACAATTTTTTTTAAATTGTAAGATTTGTTGATATGCATTTTCATATTCTTCAGAATTTTTGTCTGTATTCCTAATTGTCTCAAGATTTTTTTTATATTCTGAAAACATCATACATAAATCTTCTTCTGATAAAGTACTTTTTTCTTTTGAATAATCTAACTCATTTAACTCAACTTGTCTACATTTTAATGAGCCAAATTTTCTTATATATGCTTCAGCTCCTGCTATGTGTTCACCTTGTTCCTTAGCAATTTCAAGGCAATCCGGAAAACTTATTTCTTGAGAATTTTTTGATTCACATGGTAAAAAAAGAATTTCTGATTCACCATCAGCAAAGTCATCATAAATATATTTACCTATATCTATATATGGCACATTTCCAGATTCCATTAAAAGTAATAATCCTTCATCAACTTTTGCATGCCCTCTTGCAAAATCAATTGCTGTCTTTAGGCTATCACTAGTAGATAAAAAAGATCTATCCACTTTTCCTTCTCTTCCACCTCTAAAGATTTGTTTTCCATATGGTTTGCTTCCATTTAGAACATAAACTTTTCTTATTGCACTATATAAATAAATTGTAGTTTCTAAAATTTTTTTGAATTCTTCTTTTGTTTCAGGTAGATTTTTCATTTTTCCATTTTTTTCTCTCATAGTAACACTATCACTTAATAATACATTAATTGCACTATAAGAATTTCCCTTATAATCAACTACTGCTTGGTATTCATCCATTGTCCATAATAATTTATCATTAATCATTTTTATCACCTTATTCACTAATTATAAAATCATTTTTTTATTATTTTCTTTCTTTTTGAATATATTGTCTAAATTATATTTCTCCCTTAGTTTTTATTGAAATTTATTTTCATTTTCTGCATATTTTTCTCTTTAGACATAAACCCCGTCCCAATACCAACAACTTAAGAAAAAAATAGCAGAAAGAATCATATTTTTTCTGCTATTTTTTTCTTAAGTTGTTGGTATTGACTCCGTCCCCGTGTCTACTACTTGTTTATAGTAGTTCTAATATAATACTCTACACATTTTTCTTTGACTTTTTCTTTATTGCCATAATAATTCCTACTACTGCTCCTATAACTGCACCTATAATCACACCTCTTACAGCTCCATCTGCTACACTTTCAGCCATTTCCCCACTTTTACTTTTAACTTTAGGTTCTTTATAATCTTTTATTGTAAAAGAATCTAAAATATCTTCAGCCTCATCAGATGAGAAATAACTTTTTGAACTTGATGTAAATGTAATTGTGTACACGTTCTTATCTGATAAAATTAAATATTGATCTGCATATAATGAATAACCACTTAATTTCGCTGTTATATGCGCACACTTATAATCATTTTTAGTAATCTTTATGATTTCTTTTGTATCTATACTTGAATACATATCTTCCTTTTCTATTTCCTCAATAATATCTTCAAAATATTTATCTAATGATTCTGTTATGTCTTCATCATAAGAATTAATTTGTACATTTATATTGTCTCCATTAGATTTTCCCCACACATTTGTTCCACTACTTTTATATGTTGATGGAATATCTATTGAAAAATCATCATTTGAATATGCCTTAACTCCTTGTCCCATAATAATTAAATCAAATATAACAACTAAAAATACTATACTTGCTAAAACTTTTTTCTTCATTTTACATCATTCCTTTATATAATATATTTGGGATTTTATGTAGGAGTATCCCATAAACCTTTTTTTATTAGAAATATTTTAATATTGTTATTTCATGTTCTCCTTTTTATTTCTATGAAAACCAAGTTTAATTATTTTATTCACCCCCTTTCAATAATTTTTAATAATTGTATTTTATTTATTATTTATCAATATTCCAACCATCTTCATTCTGAAAATACATTTCTATCACTCCATCTTTCTTTTCTATAGGTGTTGGGTCATTTACATTTTTCTTCATATTTTCTTAAGCATTCTTGAAACATTATGTTCGAATTTGGATCTTCTTTATCTCCTTCTTTGTTTATATAAAATTCTAATAATCACACAAAGACATAGGTATAAAAACACTTATACCTATGCCTTTGTAATTCATATCAATAATTTTATCTTTTTAATTATTTCATTAACTTTACTATTAATTGATACACACTCCGTATTTCTTCCCACTTTTCTTTCGTTCCTTTTTTCTATTTTCTTCGTATATTTTTTATTCTAACATTAGAAATTTTAAATTACAATACTTTATAAAGATTTTGCAGGAAAAAAAAATATAAGGGTCTTATCCATAAATAATGGCAGACCCTCATCATGATTTACTATTACATTTTCATTTATACGTTAACATTATTATCATTTTTATGTAAAAAAGCATATCCAACCAAACTTAATGTTCCAAGCCACATTGCATAGAATCCAAGATTATAATATCCAAAAGATTCTACATCTAAGGTTGTTGTTAAATATATTGCGAACACAGCAGTTAAAACAGTAGGAATAAGTGAAAACTTAGAATTTTTACAATCTCTAATTTTTTGACCAAAAACAGAATTAAATAAAGATGGTATATATTTTTCTACTATATCTTTAAATATAAATAAAAAATTTGCTATTGTTAAAAGCATCATTATTTTTCCTTCCCAATAACCCCATAAAGATATTGAGTATTTATATCCAAAAATATCAAATTTTACATAAGGCAAAATAATTCCTAATATTAATCCAACAATTCCTATTACACCTAAAATTCGTGTTGTTCTACACTTTTCAATGATATTATTCATTTTCATCCTCTCCTTTGTATATTATTTTAAACTATTAGTAAATGTATTAAGCACTGTTTCACTTAATCCTTGTCCACTTACTTTTGTATTATTTTCACCTGCTATTCTTGAATTAGTTAAACCTTTTTCATGTTTAATCAAATTATCTATTTTTCTCAAATTAAACATTTTTTTCTTTGTTTCGGTTTCATGATGATGTCTTGCATTTGAATTACGATACCTTAAATAGATCACAAAGAAATATATAAAACCTGCTAATAAAAATATCCACTTATAATCAAAATCTGCAATTAGCATTAATATAAGACCTAATAACTCAACTAAACAAGAAATCCCCAATAATTTAGGTATGTGAATTGGAACACTACCCATAGTTTCTTTAGTTCTGGCATTAACTGCAACATAATGTATAGTGTTATTATTATCGCCTTTTACTTCTTGATAACTATATAACCATACAGGTAAATATGCTGTTTTCCATTGTTTTCCTTTTACATCAAGTTGTTCTGCTTGCCAATTAACACCTCTATCATAATCTTTCAAAGTTTCATTTGCTGCAAATCTTGCTATATCTTTTGATTGATCATCTACTAAAGGTCTTAATTGGTCTATGTTAGTATCACGTTTTTCAGAAGTATATCCTTTTAAATAATTTGCATTATATTTCACACAATTTTCCATATCAAATGGCATTATAGCATTTATAACATTATTTGTTTTATTTGAATTTTTATTTAGCTTATCAGAACTTGATTCAACAGTAAGTCCTTCTATGGTTAGGTCAAATTCTCTTTCAACTTCGTATAAATCTGCATCATAATATGTTGTGCTATTATTACCATTTCCACGAGTATATCTTCTAACTAAATGTTCTCCATGCCCAGAGAAACGAGCATGAGAGTTTACATCTACTACCATATATGGAAAATAAACTCCCATAATATTATCTGTTGTAAATTCTTCTCTAAATTTTGGATGAGCAAAGAATTTTCTCTTTCCTACGAAACTTTCTATTTGTTCTTTAGCCTCTGCTTTAGTTAAATTAAATGGTAATACTACATCTGGAATAGCACCATTTGGAATTTGTTGATTTACAGATAAAGTGTTTCTACACCAATGGCATCTTGCTTGTGTGCTTTCAGATGTATCTATTACAACTTCTGCTCCACAACTACTACATTTAAAAGTCATAACATTTTGAGTATCTTC
The DNA here is from genome assembly GCA_947581895.1 of uncultured Clostridia bacterium. Taxonomy (GTDB): domain Bacteria; phylum Bacillota; class Clostridia; order TANB77; family CAG-508; genus CAG-492. The sequence goes on from CANPWE010000028.1 coordinate 12,457, forward strand.
TACTATATCTTGTGTTCCAGAACCCATTATTTCGCCTTCAAGTTTTGTAATATCTGTTTCCATTCCTTGTATTTTTTCTGGTTCAAATTCATGCCTACAGAAATTACATCTTAATTTACCTGTTTTTGCATTTACTGAAATATCTGTAGAACCACATTGAGGACATTTATTTTGTCCATCTTTTGCACCCTCATCAGTTTTTACAATTCTTGGCTCACTATTTAATATTGGATTAACTGCCACTTACATCACACCCCCAAAAGTTTCTTCTTTTGTTCATCATATTCTTCTTGTGTTATAAGTCCATCATCAAGCATTTTTTTGAATTTTGTTAATTTTTCATAAGGGTCTTCTTGTGGTTGTGAATTTGCTGGTTGAGTAGGTTGTTGCACAGCACCCATAACTCCACCTGCTGCATTCATGCCCATTCCCATAAATGCCATTCCTGCACCTCCACCATTTGCTCCTGCTGCTTGCATACCACGAGCTACTGATTGTTGCATAAATGAATTTCCTCTTGCACCTGAAAGTGCATCTGCTTTCTTAACATCAGATAATAATGCTTTTGTATCTTCATCATATTCAATAGCTTGGATAGCGACTTTAACAATTTCAAGTCCTCTATCTGTTCTCCATTGATAACCTTCTTCTACTGCTTGTGATAAACTTTTAGCAAATCCAATTTGGTCTCCTTGTATTTTTGTAATACGATTTCCCTTACTAGGGTCATTCGTATAATTAGAAAATGCAGCAGATAAACTACTAACTACTTCATTAAATAATTGTGCGCCTGCATCATTATCCATATCTGCAAAGTCAAATACTTCCCCATCAGATAGATAACTTGCTGGGACAAAATTTTTAATAAATAATATTGGGTCAACTATTTTTAATGTGTATGTACCTCTTGTTACTGCTCCAACTTGTGCATTTAAGTAAGCATCATCCCAATAAATTTCTGATTGTGTTCCAAATCTATTATTTGGAATTTCCTTTAAATTTACATAGAAAGCTGTTTGATTTGATCCTGGTTGTCCTCCAAATTTGAATCTCTCCCAACTTTGTTTAATTATAGATGACATTATTCCATCATCAGCAAAAACTGATTTTGCATTTGGATCATCTGATCTAAAAATAAATCCTCCTGCATCTGTAACACATCCAGTTATTGCACCTTCTTGGATTGTGATAAGAGCCATTCCCTCTGGTACCATAATTTTACTTCCGTTTGAAATAATATTATTTGATCCTTTAGTATTTGAACCTCTACCTGCATTTGTACCTTGTGGTACTGCTGGATAAATACCAGCTGTTGCTGGAACACCTTGCATTGGTACTAAATAATCTTGCCATTGATCTGCAAATGTTCCACCGATTGCTCCTGCAAAAGCTTTAATAAAGCCCATAATAAACTCCTCCTTTTTTTTATAACCTTAAATCTGTTATACCAAATTTAATATATCATTCTTGTCGAAAAATGTAAATACTTTTTTTTTATAAAAAATTGTTGTTTTTTTTTAATGTACTAACATTATAATATTTAGGCTCTTGATTTGCTTCTTTTTGTCCTAATATATTTTCAATTTTTTCAGCAGTTAGTTTACCTTCTTTCATAAAATAAGCTATACCAACTCTTAAATTGATATAGCTATGTACTAGAGAGAATTGCCTTTGTAATTCTCTAGATTATTTAATTATTTTCTTTTTAAATTAAAAAAAGGAGCTGAACTAATTTCAACCCTTTATATATGATTAATATATTTATTAAAAATCTTTAAAACTAATACTTTCTGGCACATAAAAAAATTCTACAACAATACATTTTATTTTTTATATTAATCTTATTCAATAAATAATGCATCAAATTAACTTGATCAATACATGTTCCTATTTTATATTTAAGTATTTATTATTTTTATTTCACTATTTATCATTTATATATTTTTCAACTAATTCTATTAATTGTCCTGCTGTTTTTATTTGCTCTAATGTCTTTTCTGCATTTACGACAAACTCATCATCATAATCACTATCTTCCCTAATTGTGCTTGCTTGTGCTATTTTCCTTCCCATATATCTAGGAAAAATCTCTGTACTCACATAATTCTTGTTAAAATATGCTTGTACATCTTTATGTCTTTTAAAATCAATCGGTTCCAAAGCTAAAACTGCTTTTATACTATGAAATATGGAATAATAAGCTCTATTATTTGCTGATTTATATAGTAAAGAATCATATAGAAGTTTTGCTGCTTTTAAATCTTCTTTCGCTTGTTCTAATCTATGTTTTGATAAATCTTTTGATATTTTAGGACTCACTTATAACCACTCCTTCTTTTTGAATATTCATATAAAAAGGTAAGGCTTCTAACCAATAATTAAATTTATCTATATTTTTCACAAGAGGTGATAACATAATACTAAAATTATAAGCTTCTTCAATATCATAGGCAATATCTGTAACACAATCTCTATATTTTATTATTTCGTCATCTGTTAAGTCTGTTAAAATCATAATATCTATATCTGAACTTTCATTGTAATCTCCACGTGCATAAGATCCATAAAGAATGATTTTTTTAACTCTATTCCCTAATATTTGATTTACACCTTTTACAAACTCATCCAAAATACTATTTATCTTTGTAGGTATCTTTGGCATGTTTAACCTCTCTCCTTTCCTTTAATCTACACTTATTATAACACAACTTATAGAAAATTTCTATAAAAATAGACTATCTGATATTACTCTTTTATTTATACATTTTTCAAAAAAATGGTGTGACACCCCTTAAAAAATATAATAAAATAATTAATTTATAAAATATTTAAACATACCCTAAATCCTGTTGTTCCAATTGGTTCATCTGAAAACGCATATTGTTCAGATGCTGATCCCATAATAGAGTTTCTTGCATAATATCCTCCAACACTAAAATGATATTTTGTATTTTCATATTGAGTATTAGTATATTCCCTTAAATTCCCTGCAAAATCATATATGTTATTAGACATATTTCTATCTGTAACTCCTGTTGCTAAAATCATATTGTCATCTTTTAACATATTATTAGCATACTGATAATTATTTCCTGTATCTGCTGAATACAATCCACTAAACTTAAATGCAGTATTACTACAGTTTCCCCAATTAGTACTATCATGGATGTCATATCCACTTTTTTCTAGCCAGTTTACAATTATAGTTGATTCTTTTAATGACATCAGACTACTTTTTACTTTTTCAGTATTATACATTAATTTTGCACTTTCATTTGCATTTTGGTAACTAATATAATTCCATGGTATAATATTCTTTTTACTAACTGGTTTTCCAATTATATCATTTGTTTCACTACTAATGCCACTTAATGTAGATTGTAAATTTTCTGGTACACCTGCTTCAAATCTTGAAACATAAAATCCACCATATTTAAATAATTGTATTTCTTCAATATCTTCACTTATTATATAATCTTCATCATTATACTTATCTGATATTGGTACCCATACGAATTGATTTCCTATCTCATCTTCTATAACTAAACCATTATTCCAGCCTTTTATCTCTCCATTATCATCTAATTCCCAACTGGCATTTTCAGTTTCAACTTTTTTGAATCCATCTGGTATTATTGGATTATTATATGTTGATACTTTATATATTTTTACTTGTTCATTTGATGTTTCATTTTGTAGTTCATCTTGTTTTTTGTTATCTAATAATGCTGTTTTAATTTGCATTACTGCATATATAATAATACATATTATCATTATAACAATTAATAAAACTTTTACATATTTTTTTCTCATATTATTCTCCTATTATTTTTTAATTTTACTGTTATTTTAAATTGGTCTATTTAATTAAGTATATCGCATATAATGGTACTGATTATTGATAATTTTGTAGATTAGACTTGTATTTTTCCTTCATTCCAATCTTCAATATTAATAATTTGCTCATCAGTCCCATTAGACACAATATATTTACCATCTTGATTTATAACCTTATATCCATCAATTATATATTTAATAATTCTATTTTCCATTTGATGAATTTTATCTAAAAGTTCTGGTTGTTTTTCTGCAGTTTGTTGTAATAATCCTAACATATGTATAAATTCCTTTGAAGCTTCAAACAAATTCTTTTGACCAATCTCACCATAATGGATTAATTCTCTTGATGAAAAAGCCAATTCTAGTGCTGTAATTGATCTAGAATCAACTATTGTATGAGATATAATTGGCTCCATTAAATGATGTTCTTCTAATATTGTTAATTTTGCAACAATTTTATTTTTGATTAAATTTTGTTCATCACTTAATATTGAATATTCACTAACTCTTGTTTTTAATGTTATTTTTTTTCTTATTTCATCTTTTTTCCCAGTAAATCTTTTTATATCAATATCTCCTAGCTTATATGATGAAACTATTATATTTAATAGTTCTTCTTTGGTATTTGCTTTATCTATTGTTTTCATTAATTCTATAATTTTTTGATTATTTGAGGTAGAATCATTTTCACTTTCCTGAATTCTAGATATTGCATGTTCTATTCTATCATTCATTTTTTCTAATATATATTCTCCAGCATTTATAACTGTTTTTCCAATTTCACTTTTGGGAACTCTTATTACTGTATATTCATCTGAATAATACCCATTTCCATACATTATAGAAACATTTGCATTACTTGAAAGTGATATGCAATTTGTATCATATCTATGATGTTCTTTTATATGGTCTATAACTTGTTCTAAAGAAATTGGTGCATCTACTTCATATTTTGGAGTACCATTTTGGGGATTTTCTACATATCTTGATCTATCAGTACGTATTTTAATTATTCTTCCATTTTTATCTGTAATTATTCCACTTTCTAAATCAGCATGGTCACCATTATTTAATGCTCTAAATAAATAATAATAATTTTCATCTTGTATTAAATTATAATTTTCTGTATTAAATAACTTATTTATTTTACTCATAAAATATTCCCTTTCTTAAGTAAGAACTACTCTATAATTTTGGATGTTTCTTAAACATAAATTCCTTATTTTTCTCCTACTTTCTTTCTATTACATTTGTTATTTTCTTTCCACAATATGAACATCTATAATTATTATTTATTGCATTAATAATAGGTGCTCCACAATAAGGACAGCTATCTTTTACCACTTTTTTTGCTAAAGCAACTTGAGGTATTCCATTATTTATTTCTATTGTGCAATTTATTAAATATCCTTTTTTTATTGCTCCACTTACATATTTAAATGTATTTTGCATAGTTTTTTTTCTTTCAAAAATTACAAATGATTTTTGGGGACGAAATCCATATATACTTTGTGAATATATGGTTCCTATATCAATAAATGGTTTTGTTTCATTTTCGAAAATTTCAGAACAGTATATTGCTTCTTCTGCATATAATATCTTTTTTATTGTCAAATACAATAAAACAAAACATATTATAGTTGTACTAGAAAAAATTGCACATGCTATTACATTAGCATCTGTAAGAGCTGATATTGAAAGTAATGTTCCTATAAATCCAATTCCAATATATATCTGTAACTGTATAAACATAAACATCATTTTAGATTTTAAAGATTTACAAATATAAATATTTTCTTTTGATAATTCTTTCATTTGTTTCTCCTTTTACTTAATTAATTTTGCATACAAATCTGATCCTTTACAATATGGACAAATTCCAGTAAAATAAATGCGTTTATCAATTATTGCTCCACAATTATTGCATTTACATTGGGCGATTTTACTTTCTAATACTACTTGTAAACCATTATTATTTTGTTTCAATATAAAATTTATCATATATTTTTCTTTTAATAATTTAGAAAGTTCTTTATTTATTTTATTTTCATCTTTCCCAATTACACCTACCATATCTTTGGTATTTATATAGCCATCTAAATCACCTTCAAAATATCTAGAATAAAAATATACACTCTCAACTAAAGCTCTTAATTTCAGTGCTTTATATATTATAAATATACCTATTAATAATGATGTTATAAAAAAAATAATCATTCCATAGTTAGAACTATCTTCCGATATTTGAACTATTATAGATCCACTAAACATTATGAATATTATACTTCCTATTGCAAACAAAATTTTATTTTTGATTTTTGCCTCACTTAATCTTATATTATTTATATACATTTTTCCTCCAATAAATTAACACCTATCTATTTCACCTTAAATTATCTTTTTTAAAATGGTGTTTCTTTAAGATAATTAGTTATACTTCATTATTGTACATCTACTTTCCATAATTCATGTTTGTTACAAAAAGCATAAATTGTAGACCCTGGTACATATTTGCAATGAGCAACTGGTTCATCACCTGGCTTAAAATATGTAGTTACTTCTCTGTCATCATAGCAAATTGATATCCATTCTATATAATGATCTTCTTCCATTACATGATTAACCTTTACAAATATTTTTCCATCTTTTACTTCATATGTTGGTACATGTTTTTCTTTTGCAGCATCTACAGAATTTGCTAATAATGTTTTCATTTCCTCTCCACAACATTGAATTCCACATGAACAATTACAATCTTTTATAATTTTTACAATTGCTCCACAATTTTTGCATTTTTTTATTTTTAAATCTTTACTCATTTTATTTTCCTCCTATTTTATTAAACATACTTATATATATGTTTATTTTATTTTAAATCAATTACTTAATATATTCAAGTTTTTTCCAAAAATTACTGAATTTCTTGTTACTATTTAACACTTCTCACACAACCCAACTTTGTAGAGTAGTCAAATTCAATAGTTATGTAAAAGGGATAAATATATTAACAATGGAGTACAAAGCGCGCAGT
>CANPWE010000029.1 GCA_947581895.1 uncultured Clostridia bacterium
TATATGTCAACAGCCATACTTATCTTGGATTTTTTGACTGTCTCCTGCAAAAGCATTACAGAACTATTGAATTTGACGGCCTCCTGCAAAAATCCCCAAACACTAACCATTCACTATCACACAAAAAAAAGATGTCAACTCACGCCAACACCTCCAAATACATCTTCAAAATCTTTAATATACTAAACTTTTTTGCATACTCATACAACAAATTCAAATTTTTATCTTTACGTTTCATATACCCCTTTAAAGCACTATTAAAAATCTGTGAATCAATCTTATTCCTATCCCTAATAATATCACAAATAGTCCTTTCCATATCATACACTTTTATTTTCGTACCATCCTCAAACTCCTTTATTGTCAACCCTATTTCAAATCTTTCTTTGTTAACATAATGTGGACTTAACATATAATTTGAAACTCGTACATTACTTGTAAATGTCATATCTAAACTAAATGGTGTTCTATCTGTTAAATCATAAAAATAAAGTGCCGTATTATGTGAAAAAATTCCTGATTTATATTGTTCACCAATAACATAAAATTCATTTATATCTTTATCTGGTTTTACATATAAGCCTCTTGATACTTTAATCAAATAACCTTCATCTACAAGTTTTTTTAAATATTGTCTATGAATATTATTTTCATCTAAAACTTTAGTAGATAAAATTCCATTATTATTTTCAACAATTTCCTTAATTTTTTCAATTTTTGTCATAATACTCACCCCCTATTTTGACTTTTGTATACATATTAATCGTATTATGTATTTGATAGTCATTTGACTTTCTAATACATATTATACACCAAATGTATTTATTTGTCAAATTACTCTTTATCCCCTTTATTTTATTTATATTCTAGAAAAAATAATTTATGATAAAATTACTAAAATTTTAAAAATATAAATTTTTAAAAACATGGAAAAATTTTACTTCCAGTATCAACTATTTATTTTTTGCATATAATAAATCGGAGGTAATTTTATGTGTGGAATAACAGGTTTTGTAAATTTAACAAAAGATATATCAAACCAAAAAAATACTATAATTTCAATGAATGAAATACTTAAAAATAGAGGACCTGATGAAGATGGCTATTACTTTGAAAAACATGCTGTACTAGGTCATAAACGTTTAATTGTAATTGACCCATATGGTGGTAAACAACCAATGACTGTTAATTATAATAATTCTATATATACCATTGTTTATAATGGTCAATTATACAATACTTCTGAATTAAGAAGTGAATTAGAGGAAAATGGATTTACTTTTGAAGGATATTCTGATACAGAAGTATTATTAAAAAGTTATATTTTATGGGGTTATGATGTTGTAAAAAAATTAAATGGAATTTTTGGATTTGCAGTTTGGGATACTAGTAAACAAGAATTATTTTTTGCTCGTGACCATTTTGGAGTAAAACCTTTTTATTATACTTTGAATAGTAATAATTTTGTTTTTGCTTCTGAAATAAAATCTATTCTGTCTTTTCCAGGAGTTGAAGCAAAATTAGATGGTCAAGGTATTTCAGAATTGTTTGGACTCGGTCCAGCACACACTCCAGGAATTGTTGCATTTAAAAATATTTTAGAATTAAAACCTGCTCATTTTGGTATATTTAATTCAAGTGGACTACATATTGAAAAATATTGGTCATTAGTTAGTAAACCACATGAAGAAAGCTTAAAATCTACTTGTGAAAAAACAAGATTTTTATTAGAAGATTCAATTAAAAGACAACTTGTTTCTGATGTTCCTTTATGCACATTTCTATCTGGTGGATTAGATTCAAGTATTATTACTTTATATGCTGCTAATTATTGCAAAAGCAAAAATTTAGGACCTTTAACTACTTATTCAGTAGATTACAAAGATAATGATAAAAATTTTGTAAAAACTGATTTTCAACCTAATTCTGATAATTATTATATTGATATAATGAAAAATCAATTAAATACAAATCATAAGGTAATTATGCTAGACACTCCAGAACTTGCTAAAGCACTAGAAGATGCTATGATTGCAAGAGATTTACCAGGTATGGCTGATGTTGATTCTTCTTTACTTTTATTTTGTAAAAATGTAAAACCTGAAGCAACTGTATCTTTAACTGGTGAATGTTCAGATGAAATATTTGGTGGTTATCCTTGGTTCTTTAGAAAAGATGCTTTAAATAGTGAAACTTTCCCTTGGTCTATTGCAATTGATGAAAGACAAAAATTATTAAATCCAAATATTGGTGAAAAATTAAATTTAAAAGAATATATAGATTACAGATATTATGAAAGTCTTCAAGAAGTTGAAATTCTTGATGAAGATTCTATGGAAACTGCTCAAAAAAGAAAAATTTCACATCTTACATTAAATTGGTTTATGCAAACACTTTTAGATCGTTCTGATAGAATGGCTATGTACAATGGTTTTGAACTTCGTGTTCCATTTTGTGATTATCGTTTAGCTGAATATGTTTGGAATATTCCATGGGAAATGAAAGCTTTAAATGGCCGTGAAAAGGGGTTATTGCGCTATATTATGAAAGATTTACTTCCTGAAGAAATTGTAGAACGTAAAAAAAGTCCTTATCCTAAAACTTGGAATCCAACTTATTTATATGTTGTTAAACAAATGTTAACTAAAATTATGTCAGATAAAAATGCACCTATTAATAATTTACTTAATAGAGAATATATATTAGAAATACTTGAAACTAATGGTAAAGCATTTACTAGACCTTGGTTTGGGCAACTTATGACAGGTCCACAACTTATGGCTTATCTTTGCCAAGTTAATATGTGGCTTGAAAAATATCAGCCTAAAATCGAAATATAATAAAATAATAAAAGGATAAATGGCAAATTAAAAGGAATGAGCCCTGTATAATACATAGTTCATTCCAAATCTGCCTTCCATTTTTTAACTTTAACCTAAAATTGCACCTGCGGCACCAAATATTCCCATTGAAGCAAGACCCATAATAGCTCCAGCCAAAATTACACCTGTCATTATAGCAATTATACTTTTCTTAAAATCCATATCTAAAAAACTTGCAGCAAGTGTTCCTGTCCATGCACCTGTTCCTGGTAATGGAATTCCAACAAATAAAAATAATGCAAAATATAATCCTTTACCTGCTTTTTCCTGTAATTTTTTTCCACCTTTTTCACCTTTTTCTATACAAAATGTGAAAAATTTACCAATATATTTTTTATCTTTTCCCCATAATAATATTTTTCTAGCAAAAAAGAAAATTAAAGGTACTGGTAACAAATTTCCCAATATACATACTATATATAATGGTAATAATTGTAATGGATCACCAAGCCATGTACTTAATCCAATAGGCACAGCCCCCCTTAATTCTATTAATGGTACCATTGAAACTAAAAATACTAATATATATTTTTTTAACATTTATTATTCACTCCTTATAATTAAATTTCATTACAATATTTATTAAAATTTTATAAATTTTATTCAACCTGTATTATATAATGTTTTAATAAATCTGTAAATACAAAATTTTGTTTTTAGAAAATTATCCAAAAATCAATATAAAAAGAGTTACTCTAAAAAAATTTTAAAATAACTCTTTTAAAAATTATATTTTACTTTTATACACCTAATCCATCATACTGGTTTTAGTTTCTACCACAACCGCAACCACATCCACATCCAAAATTTGTAAATAATAATAAGAAAACTATTATAAAGAATAATATCTCACTATTACATCCATTTCCATTAAATAATCCACCTAAGATTCCGTTGTTTCCACAACCACATCCACATCCACAGCTTCTTCCTTCTTCTGGCATATACTTCTACCTCCTTTTTATTTTATATGATATAGTATGCAAATTTTAAAAAATATGTTACAATGGTAACTAAATATTAGTGTAGTAAGTTTTTAATTTGAAATATAGATGATTTTAAAACTTATAAATGAAAGGAATTTATATAAAAAATGAATAAAATAGAATTATTATCACCAGTTGGTGATTTTGATTGTTTAAAAGCTGCTGTTCAGGCTGGTAGTAATTGTGTTTATTTTGGTGGTGAATTATTTAATGCTAGAGCATCTGCTAATAATTTTAATGATAATGAATTAAAAAAAGCTATTGAATATGCCAAAATTAGAAATGTAAAAACTAATTTGACTCTTAATACTTTAATAAAAAATGATGAGTTTTATGATGCTCTAAATCTTGCTAAAAAAGCATATGAATATGGTATTGATGCTATTATTGTTCAAGATTTAGGATTAGCAAAAAAATTAATTAAATTATTCCCAGACTTACCAATTCATGCAAGTACACAAATGTCTATACATAATTTAGATGGTGTTTTAGAAGCTGAAAAACTTGGATTTAAAAGAGTTGTTCTTTCAAGAGAATTATCTATGAATGAAATTAAATATATTTGTGATAATTCTAATATTGAAATTGAAGTTTTTATTCATGGAGCTTTATGTATTAGTTATTCTGGTCAATGTTTATTATCTAGTATGATTGGTGCACGTTCACGGAAATCGTGGTAGGTGTGCTCAACCTTGTAGATTACCATATGAACTAATAAAAGTAGAACAAAATAAACAACCAGATATTGCAAATATAAATCAAACAACTTTAGATAAAGGATATTTACTAAGTACAAAGGATTTATGTTCTTTAGATTTACTTCCTACTTTAGTTAATTTAGGAATAAAAAGTTTCAAAATAGAAGGTCGTTTAAAAAATCCTGAATATGTTGCTACTGTAACAAGAATTTATAGAAAATATATAGATTTAGCACAATCTAATAAACCTTATATTGTTGAAGATAAAGATAAAAAAGATTTGTTACAAGTATTTAATCGTGGAGGATTTTCTACTGGATATTTAGAAAATAAACCTAATTCAAATTTGATTTATAAAAACAAACCTAATAATATGGGAATATTTCTAGGAAATGTTTTAAATTTTAATAATAATAAAGGATATATTACATTAAAATTACAAGAAGATATAAAAATTGGAGATAATGTTAGCCTTGAAAATGAAAAAGGTTTATATACTATTTCTGAATTAATGATAAATAATAAAAATACTCCTTATGCTAAAAAAGGTGATATTGTTAAAATAGGTAGGATTAAAGGAAATATTTTTGTAAATGATAAAATTTTCAAATTAAGTTCTAAAGATATAAATACTATTGCAAATAATTTGGTAAATAGTGAAAATATTAAAGTTAAAATAAATTGTAAAATTATTGTTCACAAAGGACAACCTATTAGTATAAATATTTTTACTAATTCATACAAAAATATAAATTTTACAATTACATCAGATTTAATACCAGTTGATTCTATTAATTCTCCTATCACTAAAGATAGAATAATTGAACAAATTAATAAACTAGGTGGTACACCTTTTGAATTTGAAAATATTGATGTTGATTTAGATGAGAATTTGTATATTCCTAGTATTAGCAAATTAAACCAATTACGTAGAGATGGTATTCATAAATTAGAAGAACTTATTTTGGATAAAATTCATAGATCTTGTAATATTGATTTAGAAGAATTTAATTTGAATAAAGATGATTTTAACAAAAATATTTCTCAATCTATTGGAAAAATTAGTAAAATAAATCATGAAAATTCATTAAAAAAAGTTTCTATTTTACTAAATGATTTAAATGAAAATTATGATTATACAAAACTTCAAAACATTGATAAAATTTATATACCATTAAAATATTTCTGTATTAAAAATTATAATAAAATAATTACAGATATTATTAATAATTTTAACACATATATTTATATGCCTTGTATTTTAAAAGATTCAATTTTAACAAAAGTAAGAGAAAATATTGAAAATATAATAATAAAATATGAAATAAAAGGTTTTGTAATTTCAAATATTTCTCATATAAATTTATTAGAAAAATATACAGATAACTATGAATTTATAGCTAACTATAATATGAATATTTATAATAATTATACAGTATCAGAATTACAAGATTTACACTTTTCTTGTATAACAATATCACCTGAATTAGATAAGCTTAATATTAATTCCTTATGTTCAAACATACAAACAGAATCTATTATATATGGAAATTTGCCTGTTATGACTACAAATTATTGCTTACTTTCAAAAAATAATTCTTGTTTACAAACTTGCAAAAATAATTGTAATAATCATAATACAAAATATTATTTGAAAGATAGACTTAATTTACATTTTAGAGTTATACCTGATTATTTTTCAAAAACTACTACAATTTATAATAGTAAAAAATTAAGTGTTCATGCTTCTGAACTTGATATTGATTGTATTAGATTAGATTTTATGGATGAAAATATTGATTATATTAATAATATAATTGAAATATATATAAATAACAATATTTGTGAAGGTTCAGATTATACTAATGGAAACTTAAATAGACTTGTTTAATAATAGTTTTTATATATTTTTACTTGGATTAAAAAAGGAAGGTCAAAATATACCTTCCTTTTTTATTATGTAATATAATATATGTTTTACCCAATAACTTTTTTCCAAATACTGCTAAATAATAATACCCCTATATATACCATAACAATACTAGCTCCAGTTGGTAAATTTAATAATGATGAAATTACTAATCCAAATAAAAAGCATAAAATTGAAATACATACAGACATTACTGCAATACCTTTAAATGAATGAGTTAACTTTTTTGCAATAATAGCTGGAAATACTATTAAACTAGAAATTAGTAATGTTCCCATCATTCTCATCCCTATTACAACTACTAATGCTGTAAATAAAGCTATTAAAAATTGATAAAATGTTACATTTATACCACATACTTTAGCATATTTTTCATCAAATGTTATCATAAACAATCTGTTGTAAAAAAACATGTATACTATAACAAGTAATATTGACAAACATACACTTATTATTACATCACTAGTAGACATTGTTAATATACTTCCAAACATATAATTATAAACATCTATATTAAAACCATTTGTTAATGATGTAATTATAACACCAAAAGCTAATGCCCCTGCTGAAACCAAAGCAATAGTAATATCACCTGATTCTCCTTGTTTCTGACTTATTATAAGAATTATAAATGAAGCTATAATTACAATAGGTATTGCAATATAAATTTCAGGAAGATTTAATACTAAAGCTAATGCTAATGCTGCAAATGCTACTTCTCCTAATCCATGACCTATCATTGAATATTTTTTTAATACTAATATTACTCCTATTAAAGCTGCACAAAGAGAAATAGCAATTCCACTTATTAATGCCCTTTGTATAAATGGATATTGTAATAAATCTATTAAAAAATTCATTTTTACATTTCTCCTTTCCAATCTTTAATATCTCCATCAAATTTCACAGTTGTTGCTAAACAAATTACTCTAACTCCTATTGTTTTAATTTCCTCTAAATCATGTGTTGCCATTATTATTGTTAATCCATCTTCTTTATTTAATTTATTTAAAATATTATATAATTCTTTTGTAATATTTACATCTAAACCACTACATGGTTCATCTAAAATAAGTAAATCTGGTTTTCTTATTAATGCTCTAGCAAGCATAATTCTCTGTCTTTGCCCACCAGATAAATCTGATATTTGTTTATTAATTATATCCTCAATATTTAATAATTTACAAACATCTGCAAATTTTTTATAATCTTCTTTTTTATAAAAAGGTAAGCATTTATGTTTTTGTACACCAGTCATAATTATTTCTTTACCTGTTGCAGGAAAATTTAAATCAATCATATTATTTTGTGCTAAATATGAAATCTTTTCTGGTGGAATATTTTTTATTATTTTTCCTGAATCTTTTTTATTAATTCCTACTATAGTTTTTATTAATGTACTTTTCCCAGAACCATTTTCTCCAATAAGACATACATATTCTCCTTTTTCTATTTTAAATGATATGTTTTTTATTGCTGTATGACCATTGTATGTAGTTGTTAAATCTTCTACTTCTATTATATTCATTTTTATTTTTCCTTTCTTATACAATTAGTACAGTTTTAATCAAACAATATTATTTTAATGCCTCTTTCAAATTTTCTAAATTTTGCCTCATTATACTTATATATGTTGCCCCATTTTCTATTTCTTCTTTAGACAAATTATGTACAGTATTAAAAACTAACATTTTGGCACCTGTTGATTGTGATATTGTTTTAGCAATATTTCCATTTGTATATTCTTTATAAAATACTACAGGTAAATTATTTTGATTTATATAATCAATTACTTCTTTAACTTGTGTTGTACTTGGTTCTGTATTTTCACCACATGTCTGATATGCTGTTACAAATTCTATATTATATCTTTCTACAAAATATGCATATGCAAAAGCACCTCCAAAAGCTATTTTTCTATTTTTTGAGTTATTTATAGTTTGTTCAAATTCTGTATCAAGCTCTTGAATTTGTTTTATATATTCATTTGCATTATTTCTATAATATTGTTCATTTTCAGGATCTATTTGACATAATTGATTTTCAATACTTTCTACCATTTGTATTGCATATAATGGATTTAACCATATATGTGGATCATATGAATGATTATGATTGCTATCTTCTGTATGTTTTTCATCAGATTCATGCATATGCTGTTCTTCAAATTCTTCAGTTTTTATTAAATCTACTGTTGTAGATAAATCTAAAACATTAATTTCATTTTTCATCCCTGAAATTACACTATTTGCCCAAGGCTCCATTTCTTCTCCTGTATATATAAACAAATCTGAATTATTAATTTTTACCATATCTTGTGGAGTTGGTTCATATGTATGGTTTTCTGTTCCTGGTGGTAGTAATAATGTTATATTAACTTTATCACCACCTATTTGTCTTGCAAAATCATATTGTGGAAATAGTGTTGCAATTATTTCTATTTTATCTTTTTGTTTCACATTATTAGGATTATTAAAATGTATCATTATTGCTGTTATAAATGAAAATATTATTATTAATGTTATTAAAAACCCTATATTTTTTTTCATTTTTTATTACACTCCTTACATATACCATATAAAATTGTTTTCACACTATCAATTTCAAAATTATGCTTTTTTGCTATATGATTTTGTAATTGTTTTAATTCATCACATTTTAAATGTATAATTTTATTACATTTTTCACATTTTAAATGATAATGTTCTTCACAATTTTTTTCTTCCACATACTGATAGCAACTACAATTTCGGTTTTCTACCATATATTTTTTTATTATATTTTGTTTGACTAAATCATTTAAATATCTATATATTGTTGCTTTTCCTATATTATTAGATGTTGAATTAAAATAATTTAATATTTCTTCTGCTGTGATATTAGAATCTTTATTTTCTTTTAAATATTTTAATATTCTTTCTCTTTGTTTTGTATTATATGTATTTTTCAAATATATTCATCCTTTCAATTTGATACTAAGTTTCATTTTACCATTTTTATTTAATTTAGTCAATAGTTTCATTTTGTTGTTTTATTAATTTACAATCAGATATTGATTTCATAATTTTTGCTTATTTTATAATTATTAGTATATTGTTTACATTCCATAAAATAAAAAATTTTAATAAAAAAAAGTTAGAACATAATTTTTTTAATTATGCTCTAACTTCATTTTTTAAAAAACATGTTAATCATTATTTATAACTTTAAAATTCTGTAATTTCAATACTTTCAATAACAACATCTTCTACTGGTTTATCATTTTCATCTGTTTGAGTACTAGCAATTTTATCTACAATATCCATTCCTTCTATAACTTGACCAAATACTGTATGTGCATAAAATAAATGCATACTTCCACCATAAGTTTTATATGCCTCTACTAATCCTTCTGGATATCCATATTGTACTAGCATTTTTCCAGTATCTTCATCATATCCTGCTTGTTCAATAAAAAACTGACTTCCATTAGTATTAGCACCAGCATTTGCCATACATAAAGCACCTCTATAAGGAGCTAACTCAGGAGAAAATTCATCTTCGAATTCTTCTTTCCAAATACTTTCTCCTCCAGCTCCTGTTCCAGTAGGATCTCCTCCTTGAATCATAAAGTCATTTATAACTCTATGGAAAGTTAAACCATTATAATACCCATCTTTACTATGTTGAATGAAATTTTCTACTGCTTTTGGTGCTATATCTTTAAAAAATTTAACTTTAATATCACCATAATTTTTTATGTGTAATATAGCTATAGTTTCTCCTTTTTCAGGCATTGCAACTTGTTTTTCAGCATTAGCTTTATAATCTACAGAATCAAAATCTATTTGGTCAACATTATCATTTGAATTATTATTTGAACTACTATTTGAACTACTATTTGAATTATTTTCAGAAGTTAAATTAGTAGTATCATTATTGTTATTATTATTAGTTGTATTTTCATTTCCACAACCTGTTAATAATATTGTTAAAATAAGCATAATTACTATTAAGCTTCCCTTTTTAATGTTCTTTTTCATATATATTATACCTCCTCAAAATTATATTTATATATTAATATTTAAATAATTATTAATATTCTTCAATCTTCACATACAGTTTTTCCTCATCAGAATAAACTTTTTCTACTTCAATTTTTGTAATCTGAGTATCATCTTTAAATGCAAATTTATTCATTGAATCCAAAACAATTTTTACTATATTATCTATATCTGGTTTTTTAGTAGGACTAATACTATTTCCAAGCATCTGTTCTTTTTGTAATTTACTAGTAGATTTAGGTATTTCAAAATGAGCTATAATCGTAACTTTAGCTCTACCTTCCATTGTTTTATACCTTGGATATTTTAATAAAAAATATTGTTCTACTAAACTTTCATAATCTTTAGTTCCAGTAGGAGTATACACTTGTCCAGTATAGCTATTTAATCTAGGTCTTCCCTTTCCAATTATCTTTGCAGGAACCTCAAATTCATAAATCATTTATATCCTCCCATCTTTAGTATACCATTTTTTAAAAAATTCATTTAATTTGATTAATAAATATAATTTATAATTACTTAAAAAATATTGAATTATATTATTATTGTTTTTTTATCATTTTATCAAATTGGTTTGTTTCATTTTCTGGATAACAATAATCAAAACATATAAATTTGTCATCTACTTTATAAACATAACAATACTCTGTATATTTGTCACCATAATCATCTTCAAAATCTAATTTTGCAACTTGAAATTCAAAACCATCAATTGTTTTAGCTTCTATTTCATCATAATCTGCATCAGAAAGTGTATTTTCTAAGAATTCTTTTTCTGTATAATCTTTCTTATCTTCATCTTCATTTGTAAAACAACATATTGTTATTGTCATATCTTCATTTGTAGCTATCATATTATATGCTTCATATATTTCTTCACCATAATATGTCTTTAAATTTTCTCCTGATAACATCATTAAATCATCTGTTGGTATAAATTTCATTCCAGCTTCTTCAATTATATATTCTTTGTCATATTCAATATCCATATCATTGTCTTCTTCATTTTCTTCGTCATTTTCTTTATCATTTATTGAGCTAATTGACTCATTTGAATTGTTTGATTTACTGTTTTTATCATCATTTTTTGATAAAACTATTATACCTATAAAAAGAGCAATGAAAAATATTAAAAGTACTGTTACAGTAGCTATTATAGCTTTTTTATTCACATAACTTGTTTTTTCTTTGTTTTCTTGTTCTTCCATTTTTTTTAACTAGTATTTTTTGACTAGTTTTCCTCCTTTCTTTAAAATTTGTATTTAAACATTATTAACAATTTCATTATTAACAACTTCATTATCAACATTTTCATCATTAACAATTCCATCTACTTTTTCAACCAAAATTATATTATATTCATAATCTTCATATTTAGTTTTTATATAATTTTTACTTATTAATTCATATTGGTCATTATTAAACATTTCATTATAATAATCCTCATTTGGTGAATCTATTATCCAAATTCTATTTGGAAGATTTTGATAGAAATCTGTATTTGTACAAACATTTAATTTATTTCCAAATGCTTTATATGCTTCTTTAACTCCCCAATCTGATGGATTGTAAAAGATTTTTTCATTTTCTTCAAAATTCATTCCTATAACTATACCAGAACCAAAACTAGCTTCTTTGAAAACAATAACATCATCAGGCTGAATCTTTTCTTTTAAATATGAAATTGGAACATTATTTGTTTTATCATATACTTCCATAATTTGATTATAATTGCTCCATATACCTAAAACAAGTGTAATACCACATATTGCTTTTATTATATTTATGTTTTTTTCTTTTCCTAACATATAACTTATAAAAAATATATATAAACCAGTTATTGCAAATAAGTATCTATAATACAAAATTGATGTTTTCATTATTGCTGTAATTATTAAGGCTGCTAATATTACAGCAGAATATATTAAAATTGAGTATATTGCAGGTTTACAATCTTCTTCATCTTTTTTTGCTTTATGTACTTTATAAATCAAATATATATATATAATTATTGAAAAACCAAATCCAATTTGTTCTTTTAAATTTCCTATAAATTGTGAACTTAATAATTGCATTAATGTTTTTGGAAATTCAAATTTAATCCAAAAACCTTTTGAAACATGTTTTAATTGATTCATAAAACATAAAATCCATGGAATATACAATAAAGCTTGAATAATTCCTAATATTAAAATTATTGATATATCTTGTTTTCTTTTTTGTTTTATTAAATATACAAGTAATATACAATTTATTATCCCTGCTGCCATTAATGCATAATAATGAGTATAAATACATAGTAAACTTGTTATTCCAAATATAATCCAATTTTTTATTGTTTGTTTAAATTTATTTTTATCTTCTAAAATTTGACTGTGTTTTTTTCTTATTTCATATTCAGCTTTTTGTAGACTTCCAAATTTTGCTAACCTATATGCATAAATTGCTAAAATAGTAACTAATAAAATAGCAAGTGAATACATTCTAACCTCAGCAGTATATATACATATTATAGGTAACAAATATGAGAAAAATGAAAATAAAATTCCTATTTTTTCACCAAAATCTTTTTTAATGTGTGTATAACCTAAAATACCTAATAAAGAAATACATATTGCTGAAAATATTCTATACATTATAATAATTATATTTTGTGATACTGAAAAATTATTAGCTATTAAATAAATAATATGTAAAATCCAATAATACAAAACTGGGTGAACATCATTTCCACCTATTGTCCAAATATCAGCAAATGATTTACTTGCTAATCCAACTGAATATGCTTCATCAAACCATAAATTGGAATGAAAAATACCTATACAATTAAAAATAATCCCTAACACAATAATTGTAATATGTAACTTTTTTGTTTTTGAATCCTTCATTTCTATATCCTTTCTATTTAATTTGTATTTATATGATTTGTATAGTTATGTATGTGCTTTTTATTTAAAAAAGCACAATATATTAAATAAAAAATTGTTTTATTATTACATTTTTACAAGATGGTGTTTTATTTCTAATCACCTAAGCAAATTCCTATATTACGCGCTGTTTTTACTAAATCATGATCCATATTAACTTTTCTAATATTACTTTCAGCTGTGTTTCCAGAAACAGCTCCAATAACTTTATTATTTCCAACAACATCTTCTAGTGGAACACAATCTAGTTTTCCATCTTTAATAACAGTTAGTACATTAAATTTACCTTCTAAAGCTAATTCCATTGCTTTAGAGCCATATTTAGTAGACAAAACTCTATCAAAGGCTGTTGGAGTTCCACCTCTTTGCATATAACCTAAAACTGTACATCTAGCTTCTAATCCTGTTAATTCTTCTAATTGTTTTGTTACAACATTTCCAATTCCACCAAGTTTTGTATTATCAACTCCAATACCATTATTTCTTGTTCCTTCTATTATCATACTACCACCTTTTGGTACTGCTCCTTCTGCTACTACAACTATACTAAAGTTTTTTCCCATATCACGTCTGTGATTTATTTTTTCAACTGCTTTATTTATGTCATATGGTATTTCTGGAATTAGTGCAACATCTGCTCCTCCTGCTATTGCAGACTCTAATGCTATCCATCCTGCATATCTTCCCATAACTTCTAAAACCATTATTCTATGATGTGTTTCTCCTGTGGTATGCAATCTATCTAATGCTTCTGATGCTACTGATACTGCTGTATTATATCCAAATGTTATATCAGTACATGCAACATCATTATCTATTGTTTTTGGAACACCTATAACATTGATTCCTTTTAATGAAAAATCCCTTGCTGATTTTTGTGTACCATCTCCACCTAATGTAAATAAACAATCAAATCCATCATTTTTTATGTTTTCAACACATATATCTGATAGATCTTTATAAACTACATCTCCATTTAATTCAGTAACTTTATAATGAAACACATTTGCATTTGTTGATGATCCAATAATAGATCCACCTTTAGGTAATATTCCAGATGCTTTTCTACTATCTGATGTACTTAATGCTACATATTCATTTTTTAGTAATCCTCTATATCCATCTATAAATCCAAAACATTGAACACCTTTTTCTTCAGCTGTTTTTACTATTGCTCTTATTACAGCATTAAAGCCTGAAACATCACCACCATTAGCTAAAATAGCCACTTTTTTTACCATTTGTACTTTCCTCCTTGCTTTTGTTTATATTTCCTTCTTATTATATCAATTTTTTTTATTTTTACAACAGAAAAAAGAAAAAAAAAGCAATTCATATATATTTTTACTTTATAAATAACTATATGACTTGCCTTTATTTTTCTATATTTTGTTTAATCAATTTTATAATATTACATTACTCTTACAATGAGATATTATTCTTCAAAAATATAAAATACCAATTTTTAGGCTTTATTACTTGATCCAAATACATCTCTAATTTTATGAGTAACAGTTTCTTCTATCTTATCTCTTGCAGATTTTAAATATTTTCTAGGATCAAATACTGATGGATCACTATTAAATACTTCTCTAATAGCTCCTGTCATAGCTAATCTTAAATCTGTATCTACATTTATTTTTGATACACCTTCTAAACTAGCTTGATGTAGCATTTCATCTGGCACACCTTTTGCACCTGGTATATTTCCTCCATTATTATTACATAATTCAACTAATTCTGGAATAACTGTTGATGCTCCATGTAATACTATTGGTGTATTTGGAATTAATTCCTTTACTTTGTGTAATATATCAAATCTTAATCTTGCTTCTCCTTTAAATTTATAAGCACCATGACTTGTTCCTATTGCTATTGCTAATGAATCACACCCTGTTCTTTCTACAAATTCTTTTGCTTGTTCTGGATCTGTATACATTGCATCATTTTCTGATACATTTACATCATCTTCAACTCCTGCTAATTTACCAAGTTCTGCTTCTACTACAACTCCTTTACTATGTGCATATTCCACAACTTGTTTTGTTATAGCAACATTTTCCTCAAAATCATATTTTGAACCATCTATCATTACTGATGTAAATCCATTATCAATACACATTTTACAAGTTTCAAAATCTGGTCCATGATCTAAATGTAGTGCAATTGGTATATCATGTTCTTCTAATGCTGCTTCTACCATTTTTCTTAAATATGGAATTCTAGCATATTTTATTGCACTAGATGATACTTGTAAAATAACTGGTGAATTTTGTTTTGCAGCACCATCAACTATCCCTTGTATTATCTCCATATTATTTACATTGAATGCTCCTATTGCGAATTTTTCTTTCATTGATTTTTCAAACATTTCTTTAGTTGTTACTAATGGCATATTAAACTTCCTCCTTTGAATTTATATATTAGTTATTATCACTAATTTTCTTTATTTTATGTTTGATTTACAAATTTGTCAATACACCAATATTAGATTTTTTCATACATTTTTTTAATTATTTATCAAACTCATAACTACTACACATAGACTCATCAGCACTTTCTGTATGACAATCTTGCATAGGTGTTACAATAATTTGTTTTAAAATACATTCTTCCTTATCTATATTATTATACTTGCAGCTCTCAACTGTACAATTTATTTTTTGATTTTTATCCATAAAAATATCATCCTTTCAATTTATAAAATAAAATTTAAGAATATTTACTAAAATAATTCTTACATTTATTATTAACCTTTGGATTTTTTTTATGTAAAAATTTATATTTTTCTTTTTAAATTTTTATAACTTCTATTATTTACTGATTTTTTTCTTAAATTTTCAAAAAATTCGTTTTTATTAATTGAATAGATAACAAAATTTTCTTTTTTATTTGTTTTCTCATTAACTCTTCTATCTCTTAAAGTAGCTTCTTTAACCATTCCTATTTCATCTAATATAATATCTTTACTATTATTTTGTTCATAATAAGAACATTCTATTAATTCTATATTTTTCTTTAAAAACAAAAAATTAAATATTTGTGTTAATGCATCTTCCATGAAATTATTATCCCAATATTTATCAGACATCATCCATGTTATATTACACATTTTATTTTTATATGAATAATTTGTAACTTTTATTATTCCTACCAAATTTTTATTTACTTTATCTTCTACCGCCCATGTTGGCTCATCTGTATAATATTCATTTATAGCTGATTTAACTATTAATCTAACATGTTCTGTACTTTTATATATTGATTTTTCTTTTGTTATATTCTTACTATTGATATTTTGGTTTATTTTATCAACATTTTTCTTTTTAATAATTTTATTATTAATAGTTGTATCTTCACCAATCTCATCTTGTGTATTATCCAAATCGTTTTCTGATAATATGTTTAATTGTATTTGTTCAACATCCTTCATATTGAACTTTCTGACTATTACACTATCAGTTTTAAAATATTTAGACATATATACACCCCTTTTATTGCAATTTTTTGAAAGATTTTTGTAAATATGGTATTTAGAATTCAAAATATAATTATATGATTTTCCAAAATACTTTTCCAAAATTTTCTCATAATAGACATAAGTATAATTTATATTTATGACAAATAAGTGACTAAAATAATTAAATTTTAGTCACTTATTTGTTTAATATATATCCTATTCCTCTTACTGTTTGAATCAAGTCTGATTTTGTGTTTTCATCAGATATTTTTAATCTTAATCTTTTTATATATACAGATAATGTATTATCATTAACATAATTTCCATCAATGTCCCATATTTTTTCTAATAATTCTTGTCTTGTTATTAATACATTTTTATTATTTAAAAATAATAATAAAATTTTGTATTCTAAGTTGGTTAAATACACTTCTTTTGAATTTTTATATACTTTTGCTTTTTTCAAATCCACTTTTATATTTCTATAATTAATTATATTTTTATTATTAGTAGTATTGGGATATCTACGCAAAACACATTTGATTCTAGAAATTAATTCATTATTTCTAAAAGGTTTTGTTATATAATCATCTGCTCCAATGTCTAAACCATATACAATATTCACTTCTTCTGTTATTGCTGAAATAAATATTATAGGTTTATTTGACATGTTTTTTATATATTTACATATATCAAATCCTGTTCCATCTGGTAATTGAATATCTAATAGAAATAAATCAAAATTGTCATTTTTTATATATGCCATTGCTTGCTTTTTGTTAGATACTATTTGTGCTTCAAAACCTTCTTTTTCTAATAGATATTCTAGACCTTCAATTATACTTTTATTATCTTCTACTACTAATATTTTTACTTTATCTTCAATTTGTCTCAACATATTATCCTTTCTAATTTTGTATTTTATTTACATAATATGTTGATATTATATCATATTTCTTCAAAATTTCAATAGTTTTATTTAATTATGTAAATTATTTTATTGCTCTCATAGCTTCTTTTGTCACTTTATTTTTATCAAATTTATTCATTATAAATATAAAAGCAAATACAATAATTATTATAGCACCATATACTATTAATGCAGTTTTATAATTTCCTTCTAATATTTTTTGACCAGCAAATGTTGAAGAAGCTATTGATGGAATTCTTGCAATAGTTGAAATTAATATAAACCTTAATGGTTTTATTGGTACTAAACCTGCAATATATACAAGTAAATCTTTTGGTGTTCCTGGAATTAAAAATAAAATAAACATTATTATTTCAATTCTTTTTGGATCTTGAAATACTTTACTATTTTCTATTTTTTGTATTTTTTCTTTGTCACAAAATTCATATACAAATTTCTGTCCTAATTTTCGTACTAAAAGGAAAATTGTTGTTGATATTATTACAACTGAAGCTATAATAAAAATTGTTCCACCTATTCCTCCATAACACATTCCTGCTAGTATTTCTATTGGTTCACCAGGAAGTATAAAAAGAAATACTTGAGCTATTTGTAATCCAAATAACAATAGCATTCCTAATAATCCAGTATTTTGAATTTTATTTTTAAATTCTATTCTTCCTTCTGTTGTTGATAAATTTTTCATAATTGGTATTAAATATATTAATGCTCCTATTATAATAGCTATTACTAAAATTGTAATTATTATTTTTAAAATTTTCATTTGTTTTTTATGTAATGTTTTTTTGGTGTCTACTAATTCATTTTTGGTGTTTTTTTGGTTCATATATTATTTTTCTGTATTATTTAATTAAAAAATTAAGTTATACAGGCTCCTTGTATAATAGATTTAGGTTTTTAAAAGGTTACCCATAAACCTTTATAGATAATTATGTTAATGCATGATAT